>NZ_WHTD01000161.1 GCF_009379765.1 Actinophytocola sp.
CCAACCCCAAGCCCACCACCTGCACTGGACCTGGTGGCGCCGACGCCACCAAGCCCGCGCCCGCTGGTTCCACCACCGCACCCGACTACGCCGTCACCTGCAAACATAGCCCAACCGGCAAGTGCGGCTGCCGTACTAGGGAGCCGCGCCGAGGACCGTCGGGCCGGTGAGCCGGTTGCTGCGATGGAGTCAGAAACCGAGGAAGAGGTGAACATGATGTCAGGCGCAGACGATCTTCGTGCGGCACGGGAGTCACGTGCCAGCGCGGCGGACCGCGCGAACCGGCCCGGTCGCGGCGACTCGATCACCAGGATGGTGAACGCCGCCGTCTACCGGGCGACGCACCGCCCGGCTCCGAGCGCGCCACCAGCCCCACCTCGACGCTCCACTGTGGAGGACAAGCCGAAGCCGCTCGGTCCGGACTTCCGGTCGGCCATGCACACCGCGAACGCGCGGATCGACGTACTCGGCCTGTCCGAGCTGCGCACCCCGGACGGAACGATCCGCTATCTCGACATCGGCGAAGGCACACCGGTATTGCTGGTACACGGGATGTTCGGCGGGACGGACGCGGCACTGCGTCAACTCAGGCCGCTGGTCCCGGGCGGGTTCCGGCTGATCGTGCCGTCCCGCTTCGGATACCTGGGCTCCTCGCTTCCTGCCGGCGCGACGCCGGCCCGGCAGGCCGACGCGTTCGCCGACTTGCTCGACCACCTCGGCATCGCCAGAGCGGCCGTGCTCGCGGTGTCGGCCGGCGCGACCTCCGCGCTGCACATGGCCACCCGGCACCGGTGCCGGGTTTCCGCGCTGGTCTTGTTGTCCCCCAACGCACCTGGTTCACACCAGGACAGGCAGGAGATGCCACGTGTGGTCGCGCGCACTCTGCTGGGCTCCGACCGGCTCATGTGGCTGCTCCGGCACCGCTTCCCCGCACGGCTGACCCGGCTTATGGGCGTGCCGGAGGACCGGCCGCTCGGCGCGGCGGACCGCGCGCGGGTGGACGCCGAGCTAGACGGGCTCTTCCCGGTGGCCCGCCGGGCGGCTGGCGTGTTGTTCGACGCGTATGTGTCCAACCCGGCGGTCAACGACTGCGACCTCCGGCGTGTCATCGCCCCCACCCTGATCGTGCACGCGCGCGATGACGCGCTCATGCCGTGCTGGGGCGCCGTCGCGCTCTCGGAGACCATCCTCGGTTCCCGGCTGCTGGTCCTCGAGAACGGCGGTGGCCACCTGATGCTGGGGGAGCACCCGGAGATCACACCCGCGGTCCAAGCACTACTGCGGTCCATAAGGGACTGAACGAGGAGAAGACGATGACGAAGTACGTGTACGACTTCGCCGAGGGCAACCGGACCATGGCCGACCTACTCGGCGGCAAGGGAGCCAACCTTGCCGAGATGACCGTGATGGGGCTGCCCGTGCCGCCCGGGTTCACGATCACCACCGAGGCCTGCCGCGCCTACCTGACCACCGGCGCCCCGCCGGACGGGCTGGCTGCAGAGGTGAGTGAGCATCTCCATGGTCTCGAGCGGGCGATGGGCCGCAAGCTCGGTCAGGTCGACGAGCCGTTGCTGGTCGCGGTGCGCTCCGGTGCTCGGTTCTCCATGCCGGGCATGATGGACACGGTCCTCAACGTCGGGATCACCGACGACTCGGTGGCTGGGCTCGCCGCGTGGGCGGGAGACGAGCGCCTCGCCTGGGACTCCTACAGAAGACTTGTGCAAATGTTCGGCACGACCGTGCTCGGTGTCGACGCCGCCCACTTCGCCGACGCTTTGCGAGATGCCAAACAGACCAAGGGCGTCACTGGTGACCTCGGTCTGGACGCGGCAGACCTGCGTGCGTTGACCGCGCGGTTCAAGGAGATCGTCCGCGAGCGGGCCGGCCGGGAGTTCCCGCAGGACCCGCGTGAGCAGCTGGACATGGCCATCGAGTCGGTGTTCGAGTCCTGGCACACCGACCGCGCTCGTACCTACCGGCACGCCGAGCACATCCCCGAGGACCTCGGTACCGCGGTCAACGTGTGCGCCATGGTGTTCGGCAACCTCGGCGACGACTCGGGCACCGGCGTCGCCTTCACCCGCGACCCCGCGACCGGCGCGCCCGGCGTCTACGGCGACTACCTCGCCAACGCGCAGGGTGAGGACGTGGTGGCCGGCATCCGCAACACGCTTCCGCTACACCGGCTCGCAGACCTGCAGCCGAACGCCTACCAGCGACTGCTGGGCATCATGCGGACGTTGGAGGAGCACTACCGGGATCTGTGCGACATCGAGTTCACCATTGAGCGCCGCAAGCTGTGGATGCTGCAGACCCGGGTGGGTAAGCGCACGGCGGCTGCCGCGTTCCGCATCGCCGACGCGTTGCGCGAGGAAGGGCTCATCGACGCCGACGAGGCACTGCGGCGAGTCACCGGCGCGCAGTTGGCGCAGCTGATGTTCCCACGCTTCGGCGACACGGACCACGCGTCGATCGCCACGGGTGTCGCCGCGTCGCCAGGTGCGGCGGTTGGTGAGGTCGTGTTCGACTCGGCCACCGCCGTCCGGCGCGCGGAGGAAGGTGCCGCGGTCATCCTGGTGCGCCGCGAAACCAACCCCGACGACCTCGACGGGATGATCCACGCCCGCGGGGTGCTCACCAGCCGGGGCGGCAAGACCTCGCACGCGGCCGTCGTCGCGCGCGGCCTCGGCCGGACCTGTGTGTGCGGGGCGGAGTCACTGACCATCGACACCGAAGCCCGCCGCCTCACCACCGCCGACGGCACGGTCGTCGCCGAAGGAGACGTGATCTCCGTCGACGGCACCGCCGGCACGGTGTACGTCGGTGAGCTGGACGTGATCCCGTCGCCGGTCGTCGACTACTTCGAGGGCCGCCGCCCACCCGAGCGCGACGACCTCCTGGGCGCCGTCGACCGGATCATCACCCACGCCGACCGCCGCCAGCGCCTCGAAGTGCGGGCCAACGCCGACACTCCCGACGACGCGCACCGGGCCCGGCTGCTCGGCGCCACCGGCATCGGCCTGTGCCGCACCGAGCACATGTTCCTCGGCGACCGGCGGGTGCTCGTCGAGCGGCTGATTCTGGCGGAAAGCGACGCTGCGCGGGAGGATGCGCTCACCGCACTGCTTCCGTTGCAGCGCGATGACTTCACCCGGATCTTCGAGGAGATGGACGGCCTGCCGGTCACTATCCGGCTGCTCGACCCGCCCCTGCACGAGTTCCTGCCCGACCGCACCGAACTCACCGCCCGGGTCGCGGTCGCCAAGGCACTCGGCCAGCCCGCGCCGGACGAGGACCTGCTGCGTGCGGTCGACCGGTTGCACGAGCAGAACCCCATGCTCGGCACCCGCGGCGTACGGCTCGGCATGGTCATCCCGGGCCTGTACGACTTGCAAGTCCGCGCGATCGCCGAAGCCGCGGCCGCCCGGCTCCTGGCCTACGGCGACCCGCACGTGGAAATCATGATCCCGCTCATCGGTGACGCCCGAGAGCTGGAGATCATGGCCGTACGGGCACGGCGCGTCGTCACCGAGGTCGCCCTCGAGGCCGGGGTGAACATCCCGTACGAGATCGGCACCATGATCGAGCTGCCCCGCGCCGCACTCACCGCCGGTCGCATCGCGGAGACCGCACACTTCTTCTCGTTCGGCACCAACGACCTGACGCAGACGGTGTGGGGCTTCTCCCGCGACGACGTGGAAGGCTCGTTCTTCCCGGTGTACCTGGACAAGGGCGTCTTCGACGAATCACCGTTCGAGACCATCGACCGCGACGGCGTCGGCCGGCTCGTCGCACTCGCCGCATGGGAGGGCCGCGCCACCCATCCGAAGCTCGTCCTCGGGGTGTGCGGCGAACACGGCGGAGATCCCGCGTCGATCCGGTTCTTCCACGACATCGGCCTCGACTACGTGTCGTGCTCGCCGTTCCGCGTGCCCGTCGCCCGGCTCGAAGCCGGCCGCGCCGCAGTGGGCGAGAGCGCCACCGACACCCGTTAGGAGAACGGGTTGACCGAGCAGATCGTCGTCGGCGTCGACGGCTCGGAGTCGGCGCTGCAGGCGACCCCGCTGGGCGGCTGGGCGTCGCCCCGGACATCGACGTCCGCCCCGAGCTACGCACGGGCCAGCCTGGCGAGGAACTCGTGACGGAACGCGAGTATGTCGGGCTGGTGATCGTCGGTTCCCGAGGCCTCGGCGGCTTCCGCAGCCTGCTCCTCGGCTCGGCCGCCAACGCACTCGCTGCACGCGCGCGCTGCCTGGTCGTGGTTGGCGCGGACGGCACCCCCTTGAGCGCGGCCGCAGTCGAGTTCGTCGCGGCCCAGCGCCGCACGTTCGATGAGCAGCGCCCGACGCTACGGGCGGCGCACCCGGACGTGACAGGTGCTACCGCGGCCGGGCGATGGATGGGATCCTCCAGCAGGCCGAGCACACGCACTGGTCGTCGTCGGTGCCAACCGGCCGCCATCCCGCGTGGACCGGCGCCATCGGCTCGAACCGCTATGCCGTCCTCCACCACGCGACCTATCCGGTCGCCGTGGTCCGGGCACCGGCCCCCTCGGATATCTCACCCGACCGTACGTCGTCTACCGCAGCCGCGAGGACCAACTCGGCAACCGCCCGCGAGAGCTGGGAAGCAGGCACGCTCAAGCCGGACTCGTCAGACGGACGTGATGAGCGGTGGACGCAGCCGGCGCCCGGTCACCTTCTCCGTCCGGATTCGCACGAAGCGGTCGCGTCGTCCGGTCGCCCACGGGCGCAGCCACGTCCCCGACAGCGCCACCAGCTCGCCGACATCGGTGATCAGCTCGGCGTGGCCGACCACCGTGACGCTCCAGCCGGACCGCAGTTCGGGGTCGAGTTCGTCGGCCTCGAAGGCCACGACGGACTTCTCTGTCGCGGCGTCCAGTTTCGCTCCGCCGGCCACCCGGATCACCACCTGTTCCAGGTACAGCCGGTAGTTGACCGGCTGGACGGCCGGCAGGCCGTCCTCGGTGAAGACCAGCCGCCCAACACACACGGTCCGCAACAGGTCCAGGCACTGTTTCTGGTCGAGGACCTCGACCGGCTGTCCAGCCGTCATCGCCCGCTCCAGCCTCAGGTGAAGATGATCTGGCCGCCGTCGGCCAGCTCGTAGAACTCGCCTACGGTGATGATGTCCTTGACCTCGTCGATGAAGTCGTCCTTGGTCATGTCGAACAGGTCGACGGATGCCTTGCACGCGTACAGGCCCGCGCCGGTGTCGGCGATCATCTCGATGAACTCGGGGATCGGCGGGATGTCCAGCTTGTCCATCTTGCCGGCCAGGTAGTGGGTCATCACGGCGGACATGCCGGGTAGGCCACCGGCCCAGGTGGCGAGGTGCAGGCCGGGGTTGCCGACGGTGGCGAGCTTGATGTGCTCGTGCCGTGCTTTGTGGATGGCGTCCAGTCCGAAGAAGGTGAAGAAGAGGTTCGCCTCCATGCCCTCCGCGCGGGCGCCGTTGGCCATGATCAGCGCCGGGTAGACGCCCTCCAGGGACCCCTTCGACACGATGATCGAGATCTTGTCCATGGCGATGCTCCTTCCTAGATGCAGCCGCGGGGCTTGGGGATCCCGGCGACCCGGGCGGCGAGCTTGGCCGGGCCCTTCGGGAACAGCTGGTACAGCTCCTTGACGCTCACGCCCGAGCTCTTGCCCAGCGCGCGGACCGTGGGCCCGGTGCCTTTCGTCGCGTACTCGTTTCGCATGAACGTGATGACCTGCCAGTGCCGCTCGGTCAGATCGTCCACACCGGCCTCGCGGGCGATCTCGGGCGCCATGTCCTCGCGCCACTGCTCGGGGTCGGTGAAGAAGCCGTCGTCGCCGACCGTGACCTCGGTGCCGGCGTAGACCTTCGTCGTCATCGTGCCTCCTCAGCGGTTGTTTCAGCGGGGAATCGCTTGCCGGTGGCCGGCATCGCGGTAGGAATGCCCGGGACCTCCCGGCCGGGCAGCAGGACGTGCCAGTACAGCCAGGCGAACATCAGCTTGCCGAGGTGGTTGAGCCGCGACTCCTTCAGCAGCGGCAACCCCACCGCGGTCGGGAAGTGGCCTGGCACCGGTTCGGTGTCGTAGTTGAAGTCGATGAGCAGCGCCTTGCCGAAGCCGCTCTCGATGAAGCAGTTGGTGTGCCCGTCGAAGCTCGCGTCCGGCTCCTCGCCGTTCAGTCGGCGCACGATGTTGTGGACGAGGACCTCGCCCTCGAAGTGGGTGACCGAGCCGGCTTTCGACGTCGGGACCGCGGCCGCGTCACCGATCACGAACACGTCCGGGCTGGCCAGCGAGACCAGCGTGTGCGGGTCGGTCGGCACGAAGTCGAGCGGGTCGCCGAGTCCGGGGGAGCGGCCGACCCACGCGGCGCCGCCGTGCGCGGGCACGACCACGGCCAGGTCGAACTGGACCTCGCGGCCGTCGAAGGAGATCAGCCTGCCGCCCTCGTCGTTCGCCTCGACCTCGCCGGTGTTGAACTCGGTGACGAGCTCGACGCCTTTCTCCGCGAGGAGTCCAGACAACGTCCGCGCGGCGACCGGTTTGGTGAACGCGGCGTCGAGCGGCGTCACGTACACGATCTCGATGTCGTCGCGGACACCGCGTTCGCGGAAGTACCAGTCGGCGAGGAAGCAGAACTCCAGCGGCGCCACCGGACACTTGATCGGCAGGTCGACCACGTTGACCACCAGCCGGCCGCGGTCGAAGTCCCGCAGTGCGGTGTCCAGCGCGGCGGCACCGGGCAGGTCGTAGAAGGTGTGCACGGAACGACCCCGGCCCGGTCCGGTCAGCCCCTCGGTCTCCTCGGGCATGAGCCGGGCCCCGGTCGCGACGACGAGGATGTCGTACGGCAGAACCGTGCCGTCGTCGAGGAACACCCGACGCCGCTCGATGTCCACGTGGTCGACGGCGCCGCGGTGATAGCCGATCACCCCACGCAACTGCCGCGGCCTCGACCGCACGAGCTCGTTCGCCGTCGTCAGCCCGAACGGCAGGAACAACAGCCCCGGCTGGTAGACGTGGTCGTCGTCCTGATCGACGACGGAGATCTGTACCGCCGCGGGGAGTACCCGCCGCAGACGGTTCGCGGCCAGCGTGCCACCGGTGCCCGCACCGAGGACCACGACATGTTTACCCATACCTCCACTGTCATCGGACCCCTGCTTGCCCGCCTGAGGCGTTCGACCTTCCCGACCGAGACCAACGTCCCTGGCAGCACCCTCCGGTGGGGATGAACGTGGACTGGGGACTGGGGTTCGACTCGAAGAGCGGATGACGGAGGGAGCACGCCATGGGAACGATCACGGTGGGAGTCATCAGGGAACGGGCGCCCGGCGAGCACCGGGTCGCTCTCGTCCCCGACTCCGTGAGGCGGTTGCGCTCCGTCGGTGTGGACGTCCTTGTGGAGGCGAGCGCCGGCATCGGCGCGTGGTTCACCGACGGCGCCTACGAAGCGGCCGGCGCGACGGTCGTGCCACCCGGTGAGCTCCGGGCGCGCGCCGACGTCCTGCTCTGCGTCGGACCGCCGGACATCGACCCTCACCCTGGCCAGGCGGTGGTCGGGCTGCTCGAACCGCTGACGCGTCCCGACCTCGTCCGCCGGTTCGTCGAGCAGGGCGTGACCGCGGTGAGCCTGGACATGCTGCCGCGCACGCTCAGCCGTGCGCAGAGCATGGACGCGCTCACGTCCCAGGCGAACATCGCCGGGTACAAGGCCGTTCTCCTTGCCGCCGACACCTACGGGCGGTACCTTCCGATGCTGACGACTGCGGCTGGCACGTTCAAGCCGGCGGCGGTCCTCGTCCTCGGTGCCGGGGTGGCCGGTCTTCAGGCGATCGGCACGGCCCGCCGCCTCGGCGCGCTCGTCACCGCCTACGACGTCCGGTCGGAGGCTAGAGCGGAGAGCGAGTCGCTGGGTGCCCGGTTTCTCGAACTGGTGCCGGTCGAGTCCGCGTCCGGTGTGGACGGTTACGCGCGGGAGCTGACCGGCGCGGAACAGCAGGCCCAGCAGGAGGGGCTCGACAACGAGATCGCCCGCTTCGACATCGTGATCACCACGGCCCGGGTGCCCGGCCGCCGGCCACCGGTGCTGGTCACCGCCAGAGCGCTGCGCCGGATGCGGCCGGGTTCGGTGGTTGTGGACCTGGCCGCGAGTCCATTCGGCGGCAACGTCGAGCGGGCCACCGGTACAGCCGTCCACGCGGGCAGGGTCACCGTGCTGGACAACGGGGTCACTGTGATCGACGCCGATGACCTCCCGTCGCGCATGGCGCCGGCCGCGTCGACCGCCTACGCACGCAACGTCGTCGCTCTGCTGACTCACCTCGTCCACGACGGCGCGCTGGCCATCGACCTGACCGACGAGATCCAGGCCGGCGTCGTCATCACCCACCAGGGCGAGGTCGTCAACCCCGTCGTGCTCCAAGACCGGGGCAACAGTGCCCCGCTCACCCTGACTGGAGGTACGAGATGAGCCTCGATCTGTTCACCGCGGTCACCGTGTTCGTGCTGAGTGTGCTCGTCGGCTTCGAGGTGATCAGCAAGGTGCCCGCGACACTGCACACACCGCTGATGTCGGGCGCCAACTCCATCCACGGCATCGTGGTGATCGGCGCCATGATGGTCACGGCGACCGCGGACGGCCCCTTCGCGTACGTGCTGGCCTTCGCCGCCGTCGCGTTCGGCGCGATGAACGTGGTCGGCGGGTACGTGGTCACCGACCGGATGCTGGAGATGTTCCGTACCCGGCCGAAGCTGGAGGTGTGATCGCCATGGAAACTCTGCTCAGGTACGTGCTTCTCGGTGCGGCGGCGTGCTTCGTGCTCGGGCTGCACCTGATGAACTCGCCAGCGACGGCCCGGAAGGGAAACCTGCTCTCCGCCGGCGCGATGGCCGTGGCGGTGGCTGCGACCGGGGTCCTGCTGGCGGACCGTATCAGCACCACGGGCTGGGTCGTGCTGCTCACGGCGGGCGCCTTCGGCTCGACGCTGGGGCTCTACGCGGCGCGCACCGTGCGAATGACCGCCATACCCCAACTGGTGAGCATGTTCAACGCAGTCGGCGGCGGCGCCGCGGCCCTGATCGCCGTCACCGAGTTCCTCCGGCACACCACGGAAATCGAGGTCAGCTTGCCGGGCGCGCTGGACATCCTCATCGGCGCGGTCACGTTCTCCGGCTCGCTCGTCGCCGCGGGCAAGCTCCAAGGCGTCGTCCCGAGCCGGCCGCTTGTGTTTCCCGGCGCGCGAGCCGTCAATGTCCTCTTAGGACTCTCGGTTGCCGGCGGGGTGATCTGGCTGCTGCTCGCCCCGGGCAACTGGGCCGCACTTGCCCTCCTTGCCGTGGTGGCACTGGCGTTCGGCGTGACCATGGTCCTGCCGATCGGCGGCGCGGACATGCCCGTGGTCATCTCACTGCTCAACGCCTTCACCGGCACGGCGGTCGCCATGGCGGGCTTCGTCCTCGGCGAGCTGGCCCTCATCACCGCTGGCGCCTTGGTCGGCGCTTCCGGTGGCATCCTCACCAAGCTCATGGCCGACGCCATGAACCGGTCAGTGGTCAACATCATCGTCGGCGGCTTCGGCACGGGCGACCACGCACCGGTCAGTGCCGGCGGCGACGCGGGCGTCCGGGCGGTCACGGCGGACGACGTGGCGATCCAGCTCGCCTACGCCAGCAAGGTCATCGTGGTGCCCGGCTACGGCCTTGCCGCCGCCCAGGCACAGCACGAGTTGGCCAGGCTCGGCCAGCTGCTGGAGGGCCTGAAGATCGACGTCAGCTACGCCATCCACCCGGTCGCTGGCCGCATGCCGGGGCACATGGACGTGCTCCTGGCCGAGGCCAACGTGCCGTACCCGCAGCTGAAGGAACTGGAGGAGGTCAACCCCGAGTTCCCGAGGGCCGATGTCGCGCTGGTGATCGGCGCCAACGACGTGACCAACCCGGCCGCTCGCCGGCCGGGCAACGCGATCTCCGGCATGCCGATTCTGGACGTGGACAAGGCCAAGAGCGTCGTGGTCGTCAAACGCTCCATGGGCCACGGCTACGCCGGCATCGACAACGAGCTCTACACCAACCCGAAAACCGGCATGCTCTTCACCGACGCGAAGAAGGGCCTCACCGACCTGATCGCCAACATCCGTGCCCTCGTCGCCTGACCCCGGCCGGTGCAAGCCGTACAGTGCGTCGATCTCGTCGGCGTGAACGGCACCTTCAAACACGGCTACCTGGTGCGTGCCGGTGTCTGGTGCCGGGTAGGTAGTCGATGGTGGTCTCGGTCGCCCGGCGTGGGCTCAGCGGTGGTGGGGACGTGGCGGTGGGCGCCCAACCCGTCCGGAGGATCAGGAAGGGGTGCGCGGCGCCGTCGAGCACCTGATCGTGGATCAGCGCGCGCGTGCCGGCGATCTCGAGTGCCTGCGAGAGCGGGCAGGTGGCCAGACCGATGTCGGTCGCGGTGAGCAGGGCCGCGCTGGCCGCCTCGCCGGCACGCAGCACCGACACGAGGTCATCGGCGAGGGTGGCGAGCACCAGCAACTCGCCGCCATCGGGTTCACCGCGGCCGGTCTCCGCTTCGGGGAGAGTGCCAGCCGGGAACGCGCGCATAGTGGTGTCCCCGTGGGTCTGCCGTGCCGCCGGAGTGCTGGCAGCGAGCACACCGTCCTGCGTGACACGGCTGCGGCCGCTCCAAGTGGCCAACTCCGCCGCATAGGACGGGTCGTCCTGCTGAAGGCGTGCCGCCTTGTCCGATCGCGCGGGTGAGCCGCCGGCGGGTGAACCGGTCGGTCACGGGGAACAGCAGCGCACCAGCCTTCGCCGCCCGCCGGACCATGAGGTCCAGGTGCCCGTCCGGCACCGGCCACGACGTGAAACGGCGCCGGTCGGTGCGCCGGCGGGAAATGGCGCCGACGAGCTTGATGTCCTCGGTGGACGGAATCTTCGAGACCAGCTCCACCGCGGCGAGATGGTCGGGGTCGCCCGGATTGAGGAGGCGGTGCACGATCGCCCGCCAGCCGAGCGCGCCCAGCGCGACACGCAGATGGTGCAGCGCGGCGCCGCAGCTGAGCAACAGGTCCCGCCCGTCGGGATCGGTGACCGGCAGCCGGCGCGTCTGGTCGGCCACCAGGTGGATCGAGTCGTTGCCGAGCAGCCAGCGCCACGGCTGGGTGTTGTGCACCGAGGGCGCACGGTTGGCCAACGCGATGGCGCCGAGCACCGTGTGCTGGTCCGGCCTGTGCTCACTCATCGTTCGGCCTCCTTACCTCACGCCTTCCATGCCACACACGGTCTCGCTTCTGGCGGCCACGCCGGGAGGGCTCAAGTTCCCGACTCGACGCGACCAAAGACCCGCCGGGCACACCCGACAGGCCCTGTGCGCAGCCACTTGCCGTGTGGCTGACCGACGTCCCTGGACAAGCGCCGCCGCGCACAACACAGACCTGAGTGGCGGAACGGGTCGAAAGTCCCTGTCCAGCAGCGTCTTTGGTCCGGTTCGCGGTCGTGCCGGCGTGGCGGACCATGCACGTGTGCGCGTTGGGAACAAGGGGATCTCGTGACCGGGAATCGGATGCGGCCGGTGAACCGGGACGAGGCGTTGGAACTGCTCGGCAGCGTGCCGTACGGCCGGATCGTGTTCACCGAGCGTGCCCTTCCCGCGGTTCGCCCGGTCAACCACATCGTCGACGGCGGTGACGTGATCGTGCGTACCCACATGGGGGCGGCGATTCTGCGGGCCATCGGCCAGGTGGTGGCGTACGAGGCCGACCTCGTCAGCGCGAATCCGCGGCTTCTGTGGAGCGTCGTCGTGATCGGAGTGGCCGAGGTCGAGGAAGACATCGAGGCGGTCGCTCGGTACGAGCGACTGGTGCGGCCGATGGTGGACCTGCCGATGGACCACGTGATCCGGATCCGGCCACAACTGGTGACCGGGCAGGTACTGGACGCGGAGCCCGCCGGCGACCTTCCTTCCACGGCGTAGCGACGCGGTCAACTGAGTCGTGACGTTGCCTCCGCATGGAGTTCCGCGGCGGCGGTGAGGTCGGCGATGGCCCGTTCGATGGCCGTGGTGAGCAGGGTGACGTCGGGGTTGCTGTCGAAGTCGGCGGTGACGCCGAAGGTCATCTGGTCGTGGTAGCTGAGTGCGGCGACGCCGGTGCGTATTCGTAGCGCGATCGGCACGTACGGGAACGCCTCGAGGACTGGCCGGCCCAGCATCGCGAGTTGGGTGGGTGGGCCGGGCACGTTGGTCGTGACGGTGACGATGTTGCGTTGTGGCAACCTGGAGACCAGCCGGATCGCGAGTGTGGTGAACGCGAACGGTTCGTGCCCGGAGAGCGCGGCGACTGTGGTGGCGGCCTCGGCTTCCTTGCTGTGTTTGAGGTCGGCGAGGCGCTGGTGCACCTCGTGTAGCGCCATCACGGGGTCGGCGATCTCCACGGGCAGCGTGGGCAGGAGCACCGAGATCTGGTTGTCCAGGTTGTCGGTGGCGCGGATCGACACCGGTACTGCCGCGCGCAGAGTGTCCGTGTCGGGACGTTCGCCGCGGTGCCGGAGGACTTCCCGGTAGCCCAGGGTGATCGCGGTGAGGGCGACGTCGTTGACGGTTGCTCCGAACGTTGCGCCGATCGCGCGTATGTCTGGCAGTGACGCTCTGGCCACCGCGTAGCGGCGGGATCGGCCGATCGGGCCGGTCAGTGAGGACGGGGTAGCGGGGGTGAGTGCGGTGGACATCCGGCTGAGGCCGGCGAACGTGTCGGCAACTCGCTGGGCCGCGTCCTTGGGATCATGCAACGCGCGGCTGAGCACGCGCAGGGAGTTCGAGGTGATGTCACCGAAGGCGTCCCACAGCAGGGTGGCTGTGTTCGGTTGCGGCTCGGCGTGCCAGTCCGGTTCGCCGGTCGGTTGCGGGGCGGTGGCGAACAGCGCGGCGACCAACTGGGCGCCGGACATGCCGTCGGCGAGGCAGTGGTGCAGCTTGATCAGCACGGCCCAGCGATCGCCGGACAGGCCCTCGATCACCCAGCTCTCCCACAGCGGCCGGTCCCGGTCGAGCCGCTGTCCCATCACCCGTGCCACGAGCGCGCACAGCGCCGCGTCGTCGCCGGGCGCGGGTAGGGCGGTGCGGCGGAAGTGGTAGTCCGCGTCGAAGTGGCCGAGGTCGCCCCATACCGGCGGGCCGAGGTCGAAGGGAAGCCGGCGCACCCGCTGCTGGGCCCGCCGAACCGCACGCAACCGTGGCACGAGCGCGGCCATGAACTCCGCCTGGCTTGGCACAGGCCCGGGGAGGACGCCGATCGCACCGATCGCCATCGACACGTGCGGATCGGCGTCCTCGGCGTCGAGGAAGATCGCGTCCAGTGGGCTCAACCGTTCCATGGCTCAGCCGGCCGCACGCAGCGACGCCAACGCGGCGGCGAGCCGCTCGCGGGCCTCGGTGGCCACTGGGTCGAGCTCGGGGAGCCCGGTGGCGCGGACCAGGATGGTCGGGTCGAGTGCCTCCACCACTGTCGCGTCGCCGTCCGCGCGGACGGCGACGGTGCACGGCAGCAGCAGCCCGGCCTGCCGGTCGGCGTCGAGGGCTCGCTTGGCGAGTTGCGGGTTGCAGGCGCCGAGGATCAGGAAGTCCTCGAGCTCCGCGCCGATCTTCTCCCGGAGCGTGGCCCGCACGTCGATCTCGGTCAGCACACCGAACCCAACTTCCCGCAAGGCTTTTCTGGTCCGCTCGACCGCGCCGGCGAAGCCGTCGGCGACCCGGACCGAGATACCGATGGACGGGACGACCGGGACGTACACCGCGGTTCGGTAGCCGGCCGCGTCGGGCACGGTGTCCGGTCCGGCGAGGTAGGTCTCAGTGGGCGGTCCGGCGGACCGGTAACCATGAGTAAAGATCCACTCTTCCAGCGCCTGGTAGGCCGCGGCGATCCCGGTGTAGTCGCCGTGATGGACCGTCCGCGCGACGGGCCGCGAATGCCGTCCGACGACACGTCCGCCGGTACCGGGCTTGGCGTGTCCGGTGCCGGGCGTGACCGGGACACCGAGGTCGACGTTCACCGGATGGCCGAGGACCAACGGGTCCAGGTAGGTGACCGACGGCGGACCGGCCGGGTGCAGGCCGGCGGCTTCCACCTCGGCGTACAGCTCGGCCAGGCCGGCGCCGATGTCGTCGCCGACGTACTCGGGCCGGACCACCCGGTGCAGCTCGTACACGGCGCCAGGCACGGTGCCGGTGACCTCGATCTGGTAGGACATGACACACTCCTCCCGCTTCCGCCACCGACATTTCTGCGTGGCGGCGCGGGCGGAAAGGGCCTTCGGACGGACCTGACAGGGCCCTTGGTCCCGGGCTGTCGAGGTGCGTGCGCGGAAGACGGCCAGTGACGCGGGAACGGCGTGATGGTGCCGAACCAGTGCGGTGTCAGGCGAAGTCGGCGCGGTGCAAGGCCGCCGTGAACTCGGTGAGCGAGATCTTGCCGTCCCGGTCTATCTCAGCGTCGGCGGTACAGGGCACAGATGCCAGCCCCGTCATGCGTTCCGGCTCAAGCGGGCGTGAGCAGCACCCACACCGGCCCCGACGCGAGCGGCAGTTCCTGGCCGTCCGCGGTGTGGAAGGTAGTCGGCGACTGGGCGGCCGGCCGAGACCAGTTGCCGGTGAACCACTGGCCGTCGCGCAGCACGACCGCCTGGCCGTTGCCGACGGTGCGTGCGACCGGTGAAACGGTGCTGCGGCCGTCTTCGATCAGCTCGCTCGTGGTGACCTCGACCCGTTGGCACACCACGGTTGCTGCCCGCACGCGGCCGGTGTCGGTCGACACGAGCGGTGTCCCGTTCATCGACACGAGCCACCGTCCCTCGGACTCGGACCAGGTGAAGGCGAACCTGGCCGCCTGGTACTCGACTCGATGGGTCGCGGTCACCACGCCAGTGACCGGCGCCGGGCCGAACCGCAGCGGCGCGACGGCGGGCCCCTCGATGTCGCCCGGCAGGCGTGCCGGTCGCACGTAGAGGTTGTGTGGCGCCGCCCGGGCACGGTCGCGGTAGTGCGCCGAAGCTGCCTCGGCGGGCGAGGCGTTGACCACGTCCGCGGCGTGCAGGGTGGGAAGCAGTTCGGGTGCGGCACCGGAGTAGGCCAGCACCGGCCGGTCGTACTCGGCCAGTAGTTCGAGATCGGTGAGCCGGGCGCTGCGTACCGGCCCGACCACCTCGGGCGGCGTGCGGTGTAGATGGCGATGAGCCGGGTGAGCCCGCCCTCGACCGGTTCCACGTAGACCACTTCGGCCGAGCCGAGCCCGGTCTGCGGCCACACGGCCGGCACGTTGTCGATTTTCACCGCCAGCGCCGGCAAGGTCAGCGGTACAGGTGTGGTAGCCGGCGGCGTGGTGGATCGTGACGTCGGCGGGGGAGTGACCGGGCCGTCGTGGTTGACCACAACCAGAACGATCGCCACGACCGCGAGTACGGCCAGCGCCGTGGCGATCTCCCACACCAACCACTTACGAACGTGTCTCGTCATCACCCATCGCCTCCTCGGACAGAGGTCCCCACCCCGCCGTGCATCGCCGGTGACGGCCCGGTCACGGCCGACGGTCCCGACCACACAAGGACCTTGGACACTCGCGGGCGGCATGAACGCGGGATTTCGTTGGTATGCGGACAATGAGGTGTAATCCGTCTACAATGGAGAGTGAGAGATGGCCGTTCACGCCGACCGGGTTCTGGTCGCGCACGCCAGCACCGGTGGATCAACTAAGGCTGTGGCCGAGTTCGTCGCCACATGGCTGCGCATACAGGGGTTGCAGGTCGACCTCCGCGGTCTGGACGAGCGGCCCGACCCCGGCGACTACGACGCGGTCGTGCTCGGCAGCGCGGTCCGCAACGGGGCACTGCTGCCCGCGGCCGAGGACTTCGTGTGGCGCAACGCCCGCGCACCGCGCACTGCGCCTGGTGCCGGTATGGCTGTTCAGCCTCGGCATCAGCCCGTCGCTGCGCGGGCCTGTCGGATACTTCCTCCGTGACAACGTGCCGTCACGGATCGCCTCGCTGTGCGAGGTGATCGGGCCGCGGGAGTACCACGCGTTCGCCGGTGTGGTGCCACGCGGCGGGGCGCCGCTGGTGGCCCGTGTCCTGCTGTGGATCTGCGGCGGGCGGTACGGAGACCTGCGTGACTGGCCGGCGATCGACGCCTGGACCGCGGACATCGCCCGATACCTGCACGGTGCGGTCCCGGCCGGGGGAAGCGCGAGCTGACCAACCCTGGAGCCGACGGTGCTGCTCACGACGGCGAAACGGGCGATCGAGGACTGGGGATAACACAAGCACCGGCGACGCAGGCAGCCGGTAGGACGAACCAGCGCAACTTTTCGAATCGCTCGTCGAGGCCGGTCGGGCCGTCGGTGACCTGGTCCGGGCGAGTCGCGAGGATCTCCCGGGCGGTGTCGAGCTGACCGGGGAGCACATCCTCGCCAGCCACCGAGCCGCTGGCGGGCATCCGCGCCGTGGTGACGGCACGACGCAGATCGGGTAGCCCGGCAGGGACCGGCGCCATGGCGCGGTGGTGCCACAGCCCGGTGTGCGGGTCGAAGCGGTAGTCCGGCAGGAGCCGGTGGCCCTGATCGGCGACCAACTCGACGGCGTCGATGAGGTAGTCACGCACGGTGTCGGTGATGAAGTAGTTGAAGTTGATCCGCACCCAGCCGGGTTTGATGCCCTCGCAACCGCGTTCGATCTCGTGCTCGTAGGCGTGCGAATGCGCGGTGTCGATGGCCAACAGCCGGTGGCCGTAGGGGCCGGCGCAGGAGCAACCACCACGAGCCTGGATACCGAACAGGTCGTTGAGCACGGCGACAACGAAGTTGTGGTGCAGAAATTTCTCCCCGGCCCGGACCCGGAACGAGACGATGGACAGCCGGTCGGCGTGGGGGTTGCCGAGCACCTCGATGGCCGAGTGGTGAGCCCAGCGGGTCATCGCCTCGTGCCACAGCCGTCGCTCGCTGGCCTGGATCACGTCGGTGCCCACCGCGTCCTTCACCGCGAAGACCAACCCGGCGCGGATCGACTCGACGATCGCGGGGGTACCGCCCTCCTCACGCGCGACCGGGTCGGCGAGATAGCGATGACCGAGCGGGTGGACGAATGCCACCGTGCCCCCGCCGGGTGCGGTGGGTACCGGGTTACGCACCAGTTCGCGGCGCACCACGAGGACACCGGGGGTCTGCGGGCCGCCGGGGAACTTGTGCGGGGACAGGAAGACGGCGTCCTTGTGGTCGCGACGGCCGGGTGCGCTCTCGCGCATCCTGATCGGAACGTACGGCCCGGCGGCGGCGTAGTCCCAGAAGGACAGTGCGCCGTGTTCGTGGAGCAGGGAGGCGATCCGGTCGGTGTCGGTGAGGACGCCGGTGACGTTGGAGGCGGCGGAGAAGCTGCCGATGCGCAGTGGCCGGCCAGCGTGGCGGGTGAGTTCCTGGCTGAGGTGGGCGAGGTCGATGTGACCGTCGGAGTCCTCGTCGATGACGACGACATCGGCGATCGACTCGCGCCACGGCAGCTCGTTGGAGTGGTGCTCGTACGGGCCGACGAACACCACCGGCCGCTCCGCGGCGGGAATCCGGTCTCCGAGCCCATACCGTGCCGAGAGACCGGCGGGCAGCCGCAGTTCGAGGATGGCGACAAGCTTGTTCACCGCGGCGGTGGCACCGGAGCCAGTGAAGATCACCAGGTCGCCCTCGGTGCCGCCGACGCCGTCCCGGACGAGCCTGCGGGCCTGCTCACGTAGCAGGGTGGTCCACAGCCCGGTGCCGGAGCTCTCGGTGTGGGTGTTGGCGTAGCAGGGGAGCACGTGGCGGCGAATCAGGTCTTCGACGAAGTCCAGCGACCGGCCCGAGGCGGTGTAGTCCGCGTAGATGATCCGCCGTGGCCCGTATGGGCCGTCGCGAACCTCACCGTCCCCGATCAGACCCTGCCGGATCCGCTCCAGCATCCGACCAACCGGCCTTGGCGGCAGCATCAGCAGGTGTTCCGTGTCGCCGAGCAACCGCAGCCGCCTACGTAGCACCGGGTTGTGCGTGGACTGGCTGGCGTGGGCGGCGATCGCCTGCCACTGGTGGCCTCGGTCCACCGGCACGGTCCAGTCGATCTCCTCGATGGGACGCCCGACGAACGCGGTGCCGAACTCCGCGTTCAGGGTCCGGGCCACCGCCGCCGGAATTATCCAGCCGAGCACGGGCAAACCCAGCCGTGCCGCGGCTGTGACGGCGGCCAGGGTGGCGCGTGCGTGATCAGGATGCCCGGTCACCCCGCCGGAGTCGAAGGTCACCAGATGTGTGGGCCGCGTGCTCTCCGCCGCCGCCAGCACCTCCCGCACCAGTTCGTCCAGGGCGACGTTCGCCAGCTCACCGTCCGGATAGGACAGCAAGCTGGTGCGCCGCACGGCGAGAACGGCCGCTGCTGCCGCCAGCTCAGCCTCCCGGATCCGCGCCAGGTCTCCGGTCTGGTCATCGTGCAGGGTCGACGCCTCCCCGTGGGTGAAGCACAGCACCGACACTTCTGCCCCGCCGCGCGCCAGCAGATCCAGCACGGCACCCAACCCGAACGACTCGTCATCGGGGTGCGCCACCACGGCAAGTGCGTGCTGCACGGTCGGGAACGGTGTGTTCGTCATCTCGGCCTCCTGCCGGAAACGTCACCACGACCGCTCGCGTGACCGCCAGGGCTTGTCGGCCCGGTGAACAGGGACCAATGACTCGGTCGCGCTGACCGATCCCGCTGCCAATCTGAGGGTGAGGCAGGACTCGGGCAAAAGGAATCTGACATGCGGTATGGGAAAGGCAGTTCGGGACGAGTTGCGGTGGCCGGCGGGGGATCTGGGGTAGGGTGCCGTGCCGGAAGCGCTACGCCGAATGACAGGCCGCCACAGCCGTCGACGCCGGCATCGACCAGGTCGTCGTGCTCGGTGCGGGCATGGACACTCCACGCCTACCGGCTTCCCGACCCGTACGACGTGCGGGTGTACGAAGTGGACCTACCAGCGAACATCGACACCAACGCACCCGCGTTCGTGTCGTGCTCGGCGACCTGCCAGACTGCGTGCGACTGGTGCCGGTCGACTTCGAGACCGACGATGTTCGTGCGGGAGTCAGTCACCAGGTACTTGACCGATGACGGCGCGCGACGCACGCTCGCGCTCCTCGTTAAGGCCCCGCCGGACAGCAGACTGATCCGCACCTTCGTCCGGCGCGACTTCCTCGACGGCACCACCGTTACGTCCAACCAGTCAGCCGGAAGATGCCGGTCTCGGAGATCGAGCGGTTCGTCTCCGCCACCATGTCCCGCATGTCGGCATCGGTATCACCTGCTGCCGGCACTAGTGCAGCCCTTCAAAAGTCCGTGAGGGCCGTGTCTTCGGGTGTCTGTTCACCGTGAGTTGGGGTTATGCGGTCTGTGGGAGATTGGTGTCGGTGGTGTCGACAGCCGGGGCGTGGCGGGCGAGATAGCGGGCGTGGTCAGTGTCGGCGTCGTAGGTCCAGGTGTAGGGGTGTGCCGACTTGTTGTACCGGATC
>NZ_WHTD01000113.1 GCF_009379765.1 Actinophytocola sp.
AACTCTTCGGCGGCGCGGGCTACACGAAGGACTTCCCGGTGGAACGCATGATGCGCGACGCCAAGATCACCCAGATCTACGAGGGCACCAACCAGATCCAGCGCATGGTCATGGCCCGCGCCCTGCTCAAGGGCTGAGCTCCGCCGGCCGGGTGAGGGACTCGTCGACCGAGCCGGCCGGGTCGGTGATCGGGAACTGGACCGCGCGGATCGTTCTGGCCGGGTCGATGATCAGGGTCAGGCGCTTCAGGCGGTCCACGCCCGCCGCCCGGAAGGTCGGCAGCCGCAGCGCCGCCGCCAGGTTCAGGTCCTCGTCGGACAGGAGGGGGAACGGCAGCGCGGCGTGGTCGGCGAACGCGCGGAGCTGGTCCGGGCGCTGGGTGCTCAAGCCGTGGACCGTCACGTTCAGCGCCGCGAACGCGGGGTACCTGTCGCGGTAGGTCGTGGACTCGAGGGTGCAGCCCGCGGCGCCCGGGATGTCCGACCAGCCGGGCGGGAACGGGTTGCCCTCCGGCGCGAAGGCGCCCGGGAACGCGTACAGCACGGTCCAGCCCGCGCCTGCCGGGTCGAGCGTCGTGCCGGTGTGCGACGGTAGCGGGATCTCCGGGAGGCGCTTGCCGACCAGCCCGTGCACGCGGCGGGCCTCCGCGGACGTCGGGGTCGACGTCGCGGTGAGGGAACCGTCGCCGGCTACGTGGCGGGTGCCCCAGTCCTGCAGGGCGATCAGCACCGGTAGCAAGCCGCGGCCCGTGTCGGTCAGGTGGTACTCGTACCGCGGCGGGTGCCGGGAGTAGGCGCGACGCTCGAGAACCCCGTGCGCCACCAGCAGCTTCAGCCGCTCGGTCAGCGTCTTGCGGCTGATCGACAGCTCGCGCTGCAGGTCGTCGAAGAGGGCGATGCCACCCGCCACGTCGCGCACGATCAGCAGCGTCCACCAGTCGCCGACCACGCCCAGGGCCTGGGCGATGGCGCAGTCGGCGTCGGCGAGATCGCTGTGCTTCATACCCCTCGCTTTCGGGAGCCTGACACCAATATAGTGAGTTCCCATTGTGAACTCGCTAGGCGGATGGATGTTCTGGCGCTACTGGTCGGCCATGACGGTCAGCAACGTCGGCACCGCGGTCACCACGGTGGCCCTGCCGCTGGTCGCGGTCAGCACGCTGCACGCCTCGGCGTTCGAGGTCAGCCTGCTCACCGCCGCCACCTACCTCGCGTGGGCGGTCATCGGCCTGCCGGCCGGTGTGATCGTGCGGCGGCTCCCGTTGCGCGCGACCCAGGTCGCCATGGACCTCGTCGTGCGCTGGCCATCGGGTCGATCCCCGTCACCTGGTGGCTCGGGCAGCTGACCATGGCCCACCTCGTCGGCGCGGCGCTCGTGATCAGCCTCGCCAACGTCGTCTTCGACATCGGCAGCGCCACGTTCCTCCCGTCCATCGTCAGCCGTGCCGAGCTGACCGCGCGTAACAGCCTCGTCTCCGCCACCTACTCCACGACCCAGCTCGGCGGCCCCAGCCTCGGCGGCCTGGTCGTCCAGCTGCTCGGCGCCGTCCCGACCCTGCTGGTCGACGCGGTCAGCTTCGTCGCCTCGGCGGTGCTCCTGCGCGGCCTGCCACCCGGCGCGGCGGCGCCGGCCGAGGACAGGCCGCGGATGACGACCCTCATCCGAGAGGGCTGGCGGTTCGTCGTGCGCCACCCGGTGATGCGCCCGTGCATGTTCGGCGCGACGGCGATCAACTTCGCCAACGGTGCCCTGATGGCGCTCATCCCCGTGTTCCTCGTCCGCGACCTGCTCGCCTCGCCCCGCGCTGGTCGGCCTCCTGATCGCCGCCGACGGGGCAGGTGCGCTGCTTGGTGCCACGCTCGCGGCACGCATGATCGCGCGGCTGGGCAGCGCCCGCGCGGTCCTGGTGGCCGCGTGCGGTGGCGGCTTCTCCACGTTGCTCATGCCGGTCGGCTCGGGCGTGCCCGGGATGGTCGCGTTCGCGGTCGCCAACATCGGCTTCGGCAGCGGGGTCGTCGTGTTCAGCATCGCGACCCGCACGCACCGGCAGGTGGCGAGCCCACCGGAGCTGCTGTCCCGGGTGATGGCGACCGTGCGGTCGTCTCGTGGGGCGCGATTCCGTTCGGTGCCCTGGCCGCCGGCGCGGTGGCCGAGGCGGTCGGCACCCGGCAGGCGCTGTGGGTGACGTGCGTGCTGACCCTGGCCGGCCCGGTGCTGCTGTGGTTCAGCCCGGTGCGTCACCTTCGTCAGCTGGCGGAAGAGCTGGCCCCGGGTCGAACTGGTTGAACGTGCTGCGCTCGGTGCTCGCGTGCTTGGCCAGGAGGTCGGCGTCCGGGTTGGTGACCTGGACGAGCGAGGCGCCGGCGGCGAGCACCGAGAGAAGCCCGTCCATGATCCCCTCCGCCGTGGTCCATTCCACAGTGGACATCACCCGCGACGAGCTCGTCAGGTCCTTGGTGCCGGCCCGCTGCCGCGCGACCTCGAGTACCTCGTCCACTGTGGACCCGTCGAGGCACCGGACGGCGCCGGGCACCGGCGTGAGCGCGAGGAAGTCGTCGCCGTGCACGCGTGCTTCGGCGATGTAGTCGACCATGCCGGCCGGCACGTTGCCGCGCAGGTCCATGCCCATCGGGTCCAGCGACACCGCGGCCACCGTCCGGGCGCCCACCGCCGACCCCGACGGCGGGACGAACGCCACCGCCGCGTCGAGCGGATCGGTGACCACGTTCGCGCCGCACCACCACGCGCCCAGCAGCACCCCGGCGGTCTGCCAGTGCGCCGGCAGCAGCGTGGCCACCCGGGACCCCGGCTCGACGTCGTGCTCCTCGACCAGCCAGTTGGCCGTCTTGGCCGCCCAGTTCCGCAGGCTCGCCACCGACAGCTCCACCCGGGTACCCGCGGCGTCGTCGTAGTGGGTGACCATCGGCCGGGCGGGCGACCCGGCGTACGGGCGCAGCAGCGTCTCGGTGAGGCTCATGCTGTAACACCTGCCTCGCTGCCGCTCGGCGTGGTCCGCATTCGCGTACCCGACTTCGCCGGTTGGTTGCGTGAGCTCATGCGGACTCCATGCTCAGTACACGCACGGCACGGCGGCCCGGGCCGCGGCCGCGGCGGGCGCGGTCAGGTCCAGCATCCGGGCGCCGGCGAACTTCGACGGGGGAGCGGCCGGCGGGGAGGTCGCCGGTGGCGCGGGCGGTGGCGGGTTGGCGGAGACCAGCCCCGCCACGTACTTGTGCACCGCCGGGAGGTCGACGGTGATGATGCTCTGCCCGCGGTCGTTGCGTGCCCCCACCCCGGTGACCGGGATCGTGACGAACTGGACCTGCCCGGACGCGAGCACCTGCGCCTGGTTGACCAGCTCCAGGAAGTGCAGGCCGTCGTCCATCACCACGGTCTTGGACACCGCGTCCTCCAGCGCGTTCAGCTTCGCGTTGTTGGTGAGCAGGTCGCCGGAGAGCACCTTGCTCATGGCCGCCGACAGGAACGTCTGCTGCCGCACGATCCGGTCGAGGTCGCCCCGCGGCAGGTTCTTGCGCTGGCGCACGAACGACACCGCGTCGCCGCCGCGCACGGTCTGCGGCCCCGCAGCGAACGACGCCCCCGAGTCCGGGTCGCTGGTGGACCGCTTCAAGCACACGTCCACCCCGTCGATGACCTCGGTGAGCAGGTAGAACCCGTACAGGCTCACCTCGGTGTAGTGGTCGACCCGCACGCCGGTGAGCACCTGCACGGTCTGGATCAACGCCGTGCGGCCGGCGTCGTCGGACTCCCGCTCGATCTTGGCCCGGTCCTTCTCGCCCCCGTTGACCAGCTTCTCGGCGGTGAGCGCCTTGGTGATGCCGAACGCGCCGTTGATCTTCTCGTCCCGCCCCAGACCGGGCACCTGCACCGACGTGTCGCGCGGGATCGAGATGGCCGCCCCCCGGCCGCCGTCCCGAGGAATCCGCAGCAGGATCAGCGTGTCGGTGTTGAGCGTCTCGGTGGCCTCGGTGCGCAGCTCCTTCAGCAGCTCATCGGACAGCGGGTTGCCCTGCATGTCCGTGCGGCTGTCGTTGCCGACGATGAGGATGTCGTTGGCGCCGTCGTCCGGCGCGGGCGCGTCCTTGCCCTGCTGCGCCTCGGCCACCGCGTCGGTGGTGTTCTTGCTGCTGTCCAGCTCGTCGACGCGCAGGTAGACCATAGACATCGCGGCGAGCGCGACCGCGGACACGAGCCCCACGACGACCCGGCCGAGCACCAGCAACGGGGACACCCGGCGGTGCGGGCGGGCAGGTGCCGGCCCGTCCTCGTCGTCCTGGTCGCCGTCCGAGGGGTCCGGCTCGTCGAGCTCGTCGGGCCAGTCGGGCACCGAGCCGACGGCGGCGGCATAGGTGGTCGGCTCGTCCGCATCGGACTCCTCCGGCACCCCAGCTCACCTCCCCCGCGACGGACCCCGGTCCAGGCTAACGAACGCGACCGGCGGAACTCGCCTCTTCGGGCCGCCGTCCACCGCATGGAGGAACTAGTTCACGCAGTTCAGCCCTTGGGCGTTCAGCTGGGGTGGCGGCCGGTTGTCCGAGGACGGCGCGGCCGGCGCGGCCGGCGATGTCGACGGCTGGCCCATCGTCAGCAGGTGGTCGCCGGTGAGGCCCGCGGCCGGTGGCTGGTAGTCGAGGCCCACCACGATCGACAGCCGCCCGGCCGGCTGGCTCGCGTCCTCCTCCAGCTGGAACGGGGCACCCAGCTCCTCGGCGGCGTACTGGGCCAGGTTCCGCTCGCCCGGCGCGAACCGGATCACCGACGCGTCGCGGACCCCGGAGTCGCCGATCTCGCCGGGGTTGAAGCCCTTCTGCGCCAGGCTGTCGCGCACCGCGGCGGCGAGGCCGGTGGTGTTGGAGCCGTTCTGGACGTCGACGGTGACCAGGCCCAGCGACGGCCGGTTGCCTTCGTCCGACCCGGCCGGCGGGTTGCTGGTGGTGGTCGAGGTGCCCGGCGTGCGCGGGTCGGACGGCGGCGGGGCCGTCGAGCTCGTCGTGGACCCGTCGGAGGTGAGCGACTTGACGAACGCGGCCACCTGCGCCGGGTCGACGTCGAGCACGTCCGCGCCGCCGATCTTCGCGTCGCCGAGCGTAGGGATCGTGTAGAAGTCGATGCCACCGCTGGACAGGCCCGACATCTGCGCGGCGAACGTCGACAGCTGCCAGCCGTTGGACAGCACCACCGACTTCTGCACCGCCGCCACCAGTTCGCGCACCTTCGTCGGGCTGGTCAGCATGTCCGCGGACAGCACCTTGTCGGCGAGTGCGCCCAGGAACGCCTGCTGGCGCACGATCCGGTCCAGGTCGCCGTTCTTGAGGCCGTAGCGTTGCCGGACGAACGCGAGCGCCCGCGCGCCGGCGATCGTCTGCGGCCCCTTCTTGAAGTTCGCGCCGGACTTCGGGTCGTGGGTGGCCTGGTTCAGGCACACCTCGACGCCGCCGATGGCCTTGGTGACCTCGTAGAAGCTCGCCAGGTTGACCTCGGCGTAGCGGTCGATCGTGACCGCCTCGCCGATGAGTGACTGCACGGTGTTGATCAGGTTCTTGCGACCCTCGACGGTGGCCTGTGCGTCGAGCTCCTTCTCGTTGGGCGCGGTGTTCGCCAAGCGCTCCCTGGCGTCGTTGTAGGCGTAGGCGAACGCGGAGTTGAGCCGGTGGTGGCCGAAGTCGCCGGCGAGCTCGACCCAGGAGTCGCGCGGGAAGGAGATGGCGATCGCGCGGGTGCCGTCGACCGGGATGTGCACCAGGATCATCGTGTCGGTGTTGCGCTCGCCGTCGCTGATGCCGGCGTTGAGCATGTCGAGCACCTGGCGGGGCAGCGGGTTGCCGTAGGCGTCGGTGCGGCTGTCGATGCCGACGAGCAGCATGTCGACCGCGCCGTCCAGCGGGACGCGCTGGTCCTCGACCTCCTTGGGGATCACCTGCGTGGTGACGGTTCCCTCGTCCACGTCACCGACGGCCCACCAGCCGTAACCCATGGTGCCCAGCACCGCCACCGATGCCAGCGCCGCCACCGTGCGACCGGTGTACCGGCCGGCACGGCGCCACCCGCTGGGCGCCCGCATGGGAGCAGCCAGCACCTGCGTACGTTCCTCCACGCACGCTCCTCCCCGTCCCCCGACGGAACTTGACCAGTAGGATACCGAGGCGTGACCTCGGTGGCTGCGGTCTTGCTATCGATTAGGACGCAATAGTGCCCTTCGCGGGTTCATCTCCGAGTGAAGGAATTGGTGGAGCTTCTATGCGGGTGTTGGTCACCGGTGGCGCCGGTTTCATCGGATCGCACTACGTCCGGAAGGTCCTGGGTGGCGCGTACGCCACGCTGGCCGACGCCGAGGTGGTCGTGCTCGACAAGCTCACCTATGCCGGCAGCGAGGCCAACCTCGAGTCCGTGAAGGACAACCCGCGGCTGCGCTTCGTGCGCGGCGACATCTGCGACCACGCGCTCGTCGACGAGCTGATGCCGGGCACCGACCTGGTCGTGCACCTCGCCGCCGAGTCGCATGTGGACCGCTCGATCCTCGGCGCCGCGGACTTCGTCATGACCAACGTCGTCGGCACCCAGACGCTGCTGCAGGCCGCGGTGGACGCCGAGGTCGGCAAGTTCGTGCACGTCTCCACCGACGAGGTCTACGGCTCGATCGACGAGGGCTCGTGGCCGGAGACCCACCCGCTGGAGCCGAACTCGCCGTACTCCGCCTCGAAGGCGTCCTCGGACCTGCTGGCCCGCTCGTTCTTCCGCACACACGGGCTGCCGGTGTGCGTCACCCGGTGCTCCAACAACTACGGCCCGCACCAGTTCCCCGAGAAGGTCATCCCGCTGTTCGTCACGAACCTGCTGGACGGCAAGAAGGTCCCGCTCTACGGCGACGGTCGCAACGTGCGCGACTGGCTGCACGTGGACGACCACTGCTGGGGCATCCAGCTGGTCGCCGACTCCGGCCGGCCGGGCGAGATCTACAACATCGGCGGCGGCACCGAGCTCACCAACCTCGAGCTCACCCACCGCTTGCTCGAGGCCTTCGGCGTGGACGAGTCCGTCGTGGAGCGGGTGCCCGACCGCAAGGCACACGACCGGCGCTACTCGGTGGACATCACCAAGATCTCCGCCGAGCTGGGCTACCGCCCGCTGATGTCCTTCGATGAGGGCCTGGCCAGCACCATCGCCTGGTACCGGGAGAACCGGGCCTGGTGGGAGGCGCTGAAGGACCGCGCGAAGCTCCCCGGGAACTGACATGTCGCTCGCGTTGCTGGTGCCCGGCGGGTCCGGTCAGCTCGGTCGCGAGTTCGTGGCGCGCGCCCCCGCGGACTACGAGGTTCGCGCGCCGGGCTCGGCCGAGCTGGACATCACCAACGCGGGCGCGGTCATCGAGGCGGTCAAGACCCTGGCGGCGGCCGCCGCCGAGGCCGCGCTGGCCCCGGTCGTGATCAACGCGGCCGCCTACACCGGGGTCGACGCCGCGGAGTCCGACCGCAGCAAGGCGTTCGCGGTCAACGCGGACGGGCCGCGGTTGCTCGCGGCGGCGTGCTCGGCGCACCAGGTGCCGCTCGTGCACGTGTCCACCGACTACGTCTTCGCCGGCGACGCCGACCGTCCATACCGGACGGACGACCCGCTGGAGCCGCGGTCCGTCTACGGTGCCACGAAAGCGGCCGGCGAGGAGGCCGTGCTCGGTTCCGGGGCGCAGGCGTGGGTCGTGCGCACCGCGTGGGTGTACGGCGCGTACGGCGCCAACTTCGTCAAGACGATGGCCCGCCTCGCCGGCGAGCGCGACACGGTGTCCGTTGTGGACGACCAGCGCGGGTCGCCGACGTGGACCGGCGACCTGGCCCCGGGTCTGCTCGAGCTGGCCGGCCGGGTCGTCTCGGACGGTCCCGCCGCCCGGATCCTCAACGCGACCGGCGGCGGTGTCACGACGTGGTTCGGGCTCGCCGGCGCGGTGTACGACGAGCTGGGCCTGGACCCCGAGCGCGTGAAGCCGTGCGGGTCCGACGAGTTCCCGCGGCCCGCGCCGCGCCCGGCGTACTCGGTGCTGTCCGACGAGGAGTGGCGGTCCGCGGGGCTCACCCCGCTGCGGCCGTGGCGCGAGGCGCTGACCGCCGCGTTCGCCGAGCACGGCGACGCGCTGCGCGGCGGCTGAGCCCCGCGGGCCGGCCGTTCGGCACCCCGCTGGCGACTCCCGCGAGGGGGGAGTCGTGAGTTGGCGTGCTCGCGGGTCTGGTGGAGGTCGCGTGGTCGCAGAGCATCAAGCCGACCGAGAACGGCACCCGGCCGCTGCCGACGCCGCTGTGCTTCGTGCTGGCCGCGGGCGCGGTGTACCTGCTGTCGCTCGCGATGAACACGCTGCCGGTCGGCACCGCGTACGCCGTGTTCACCGGCATCGGCGCGGCCGGGGCGATCGTGCCGGGTGTGCTCGTCCACAACGACCCGCTCGGCGTCGGCCGGATGGCGGCCCTGGTGCTGATCGTCGGCGGGGTCGCGCTGGCCAGGGCTACGAGCCCATAGCGCGGCGGTACGCGGCCACGGTCAGCTCCGCGGTGCGCCGCCAGGTGTACTCGGCCGCGTGCGCGCGCCGCGCGGCGAGTGTGGTCGGCGACGGCGGACTCGCGAGGGCGGTCGTCAGCGCCACGCCCATTGCCTCGATGTCGCCGTAGGGCACCAGGCTCGCGTGGCCGCCGGAGATCTCGCGCAGCGCCGGCAGGTCCGAGCACACCACCGGCACGTCACACGCCATCGCCTCGAGCACCGGCAGGCCGAAGCCCTCGTCGCGCGAGGGCAGCACCAGCGCGGCCGCGCCCGCGACCACCGATCGGAGGTCCACATCGGACAGATAGCCGATCGACCGGACCTGGCCGTCCCGCCGGTTGTGGCCAGGGCCGGCGAGCACCAGCGGCGGCAGGTCCGCGGTGGCCTCGTGCGCCTTGAGCAGCCACCCCAGCGCCTTGCGCGGGCCCGCCGCGCCGACGAACAGCAGGTACTCCTTGTTCGGCAGCCCGATCCGCCTGCGCAGCACATCGCTGGGCGGCCGCGCGGTGAACCATGCCGGGTCGACGCCCAGCGGGGTCACCACGATCTTGTCCGAGGAGATGCCGAGCCGCTCGGCGGTGACGTCGGCGACCGCCCGGGTGGGGGTCAGCACGATGTCGGCCCGTTCGGCCGACCGCGCGACCAGCCGCGGCAGCGTCTCGTCGCTGGGTGGCAGGTCGTCGGGCGCGTCGAGGAACGCGAGGTCGTGGATGGTGAGCACGCCGGCCGCGCGCACCGCGGCGGGGAGCACGAAGTTGGTGCCGTGCACGACATCGGTGAACCCGGCGAACAGCTCCACCGGCGGGAACGGGGCACGCAGCCAGCACCGCCGCAGCAGCCGCGCGGACACCGGCATGCCCCGCGCCCGCGAACCGTGCGGGAGCACCTTGCGCAGCTTGCGCCAGCCCCGCAGCGTGAACGCCACCGCCCGCATGTCCACATCGGACATCGAGGCGAGCTCCTCGGCGAGCGCGGCGGTGTAGCGGCCGATCCCGGTGCGGTTGCCGAGCAGCGGGGTGCCGTCCAGCAGCACCCGGATCGGCCCGCCCCGAGGTGCCCTAGCCATCGCGTCGGCCCTTCCAGCGCTCGGCGGCGAGCCGCCGCACCCGGCCCGCGGCCCGCTTGGTCAGCTCGGCAGGCCCGCCCGAGTCCAAATAGGACCTCACGAGGTCGATGTCGCGGCGGACGATCTCGCCGACCCGCAGCGGCTTGTTGTACACCAGCGGCCCGGCGCCCGGCAGCCGGTCCGCGGCCGGCACCGGGTTGCGGCAGAAGGAGACGAGCGGCGCGAGCACGGTCTCCCAGGTGAACCGGTCGCGCACGACGGCGATCCGCTCGCGGGCCGCCCTGGCGAACTCCTCGTCGTAGAGCACCCGCTCGAGCGCGTCGGCGAGGGCGCCGGGCTCCTCGGCGGGCACCACGACGCCGAGCCGCTCGGTGCGCACGAGGTCGGCGAACGCGTCGCCGTCGGTGGTGACGATCGGCAGCCCCGCCCACAGGTAGTCGAGCACCCGGGTGCGGAAGGCGAACGTGGTCTCGACGTGCTCGTAGTGCGTGGTGACCCCGCAGTCCGCGTCGAGCAGCCAGTTCTGCCGCTCGTCGTAGGGCACCCAGGTCTCGTTGAAGAACACGTGCCGGTTGGTGAGCCCCAGCCGCAGCGACAGCAGCCGGGTCCGCCCGCCGATGTCCATGTCCGGCACCTCGGGGTTCGGGTGCTTCATGCCGAGGAACACGAGCCGGACGTCGTCGTGCCGCTTGGCGAGCGTGTCCACCGCGTGCAGCAGGGTCAGCGGGTCGAACCAGCTGTAGACGCCACCCGCCCAGAGCACGACCTTGTCGGTGGGCGCGATGTCGCCGAGCGCGCCCTTGATCGGCGAGGCCGACTGCTGCGGCGGCTTGCCCGGCAGCCCGAACGGCGCCACCGCGAGCAGCGAGCGGACCGTCGGGTCGCTGTCGTAGAGCGCCGGGGTGAGCCGGCCGAGCGCGGTGAGGTGACCGAGCCAGAAGTGCCGCTGCCGCTCGGAGGCGCACAGGAAGAAGTCGCCGCGCTCCAGCTGGGTGTTGAGCACCTTGGTGACGCCGATCAGGTCGAGCGCGCGCTGCTCGTCGGTGTCGTCCTTGCCCTGCTCGAGGAGCTCCAGGTGCATCGGGTCGTACATGTCGCAGACCACGATCTTGGTGGAGCTCTCCCGCTTCAGCTCCGGCACCAGCTCCAGCGCGTGGCCCTGCAGCACGACGACGTCCGCCCACGCGACATGCGGGCCGAGCTCGCGGCGCTTGGCCCGGAACACCCCGAACGGCGCCTCGGGCGGCGCGCACATCGGGTTGACCGTCACCAGCCGGACGTCGTGCTCGGCGGCCAGCACGTCGGCCATGTTCCACGCGCGGATCGCCGGCCCGGCCATCCGGTCGGCGATCGCGTCGCCGGTGACCACGAGGATCTTGCGGCGCCCGCCGAACGCCGCCTCCAGGCCGAACACGTCGACCAGCACGGCGTGCGCGGCGAGGTAGCGCGGCAGCGGGTAGGCGGGCTCCATCGCGTTGCGCATCAACGGAAGGAGATCTGCGTCCGAGCGCACCCTGGCGGCCTGCTCGATCTCCCGGGCACCCGCGAGCGAGGGCAGCAGCTCGACGAACTGGTCGATCGCGAGCAGCCCGGCGAGCGTGGTCCTCGGAATCTCCACAGTGGACTTACCGGTGTCCGGCCCGCCGATCCGCAGCTGGGTGGGGTCGACGTCGCCGCGGGCGGTGGCGCGGCGCACGGCCAGCGCGAGCGCCGCGGGCAGCGCCTTGGCCAGCGTGCCGTCGGAGAGGTTCTTGTACAGCGCGGCCAACGCGTTGCGCTCCAGCAGGAACAGCTCGCGCGCGTTGTCCGGGGAGTCCACCTTGGACATCGAGGCGTGGTGCCGGTGGAAGGTGAGCGACTCGGGGACGTAGCGCACCCGCCAGCCGCGCAGGTTCAGCCGCCAGCCGAGGTCGACGTCCTCGTAGAACATGAAGAACCGCTCGTCGAACCCGCCGAGCTCGCGGAACACCCCGGCGCGGACGAACATCGCCGAGCCGGTGGCGAACAGGACGTCGCGGGCCACGTCGTGCTCGCCGGTGTCGGGCTGGCCGGCGTGGCGCTTGTAGCCCATGCCGAACCAGGTGAGCCCGGCGTCCACGAAGTCGATGATCTCGCCGTCCCAGTCGAGCACCTTGCTGGCGACCGCGGCGACGGTCGGCTCGGCACGCAGCACCTCGACGGCCGCGGTGACCCAGCCGGCATGCGGGCGGGCGTCGTTGTTGAGGAAGGCGAGCACGGTGCCGGTGGCGTGGCTCGCGCCGAGGTTGCAGCCGCCGGCGAAGCCCAGGTTGGCGCCCGACTCGACGACCTCGACGCCGGGCACCTGTCTGATCCGGTCGGCGCCGCCGTCCCCCGAGTCGTTGTCCACGCAGATGACCTGCAGCAGCTCGGCGGGGTAGTCCAGCTCGTCGCGCAGGGCGCGCAGGCAGGCGATGGTGTCCTCGGCGCCGCGGTAGTTGACCACGATCACCGAGACGGCCGGTCGGTGCGCCTGTTCGGGCACGCAAGCTCCTCGCTGTGGTTGTGGGGTAAGCCTGCCCTATCACCCCACGTGACGAGCGGTTAACCCGCCGGATTCGCCGAACGCCACACCGCGGAGCGCGGGACCGCGGCCCGCCTGGCGACGTCCCGGCGCTCGCGGGCCAGCGGGAACAGTCGGACCAGCACCTCGGCCAGCACCTGGAGCCGCAGCCCGGTGCGGAAGTTCCACGTGGCCGGCACCGCGCGCCCGGCGAGGCGGCGCAGCGGCAGGACCGCGGTGAGCGCGGCGAACCGGACGCACTCGCGGGCCGCGACCCCGGCCGGGGCGCAGCGGATGAGCATGTAGAGCCGGTTGCGCTCGTTCCACCGGTGGAACGAGCGCGAGCCGGGCCGCGTGCTCGCGCCGTGCCGGTGGGTGACCCGGGCGTCCGGCACCGGGACGACGGACCAGCCACCGAGCCGCAGCCGCCAGGAGGTGTCGGTGTCCTCGTAGTAGCAGAAGAACTCGGCCGGGACGCCGCCCGCGTCGCGCAGCGCCTCGGTGCGCAGGAGGGCCGCGCCGCCGCAGAAGCCGAACACCGCAGGGGCGCCGTTCGTGAGGTCGGCGCCGTGGCCGTCGGCGGTCAGCGCGACGCCCAGCGAGATCGGCTCGCCGCCCGCCGACTCCGTCCGGGCGCTCGCCGCGGCCGCCGCCGGGTCCTCGTCGAGCGCGTCCTCGAGCAGCTCCAGCCAGTTCGGTGCGGGCGCGGCGTCGTCGTTGAGCCAGGCCACGAACTCGGTGCCGACGCCGGGCAGCGCGGCGGCGAGCCCGCCCGCGTAGCCGAGGTTGGCCTCCTGGCGCAGCGTGCGGGGTCGGGCCGGATGCGCGGCGAGCAGTGCGGCCGTGCCGTCGTCGGATGCGTTGTCCACCACCAGGATCCGGTGCGCCCGGGTCTGCGCGGCGACCGCGTCCAGGCACGCCGTGACGTGCTCGCGGCCGCGCCAGGTCACCACGACAACCGTGGTTCTTGCCGTGTCGTTCCCCGTGGTCACGGCGGTCGACCGTACTCTGTGCCCGTGCCAGAGCTCGTCGTGCTCACCGAGCAGTTGTTGGCCCCGGTCCCGGGCGGGACCGGGCGGTACACGCGCGAGCTCGTTACGGCCATGGCCGCGAGCGCCCCGCCGACCTGGACCGTCGCCGGCGTGACCGCGACGCACCGGGACCTCTCCGCCGCCGACGTCCCCACGGTCGCCGGCCCCCGCGCGCTCCCGCTGCCCCGCCGCGCGTTGACCGCGCTGTGGGAGCGCGGCGTCCACCTCTGGCCGGGCGGCGACGCGGTGCACGCGCCGACCCCGCTCGCGCCGCCGGCACCCAGGCGCGGCCGCTGCCTCGTGGTGACCGTGCACGACACGGTCCCGTTCTCGCATCCGGAGACGCTCACCCGCCGCGGTGCCGCGTGGCACCAGGCGATGATCAGGCGCGCGGCCGAGCGGGCCAACGCGATCGTCGTCCCGACCATCGCGGTCGCCGAGGAGCTCGAGCGGTACGCGCACGGCCCGGCCACGGTCGCGGTCATCCCGCACGGGGTGCCGTCCGCGCTGCTCGCGCCGATCGAGGCGGCCCAGGAGCACGCCACCGCGGCCGCTCTCGACCTCCCCTCCGGGTACGTGCTCGCGGTCGGCACGGTCGAGCCGCGCAAGGGCCTGGACGTGCTGATCGAGGCGATGGCCAAGCCGTACGCGCCGGACTTGCCGCTTGTCGTCGTCGGTCCGCACGGTTGGGGCGAGGTCGACCTGACCGCGCTCGCCGAGAAGTACGGCCTGGCCGACGGGCGGCTGCGGGTGCTCGGCCGGATCAGCGACGAGGACCTCGCGGTCGTGCTGCGCCGCGCGTCGGTGCTCGCGGTGCCGAGCCGCGCGGAGGGCTTCGGCCTGCCGGTGCTCGAGGCGATGGCGCTCGGTGTCCCGGTGGTGCATTCGGACGTGCCGGCGCTGGTCGAGGTCGCGGGCGGGACCGGTGCGGTGGTGCCGCGCGGCGACCCGAAGACGCTGGCCGCGACGCTGCGCGCGGTGCTGGACGACGGCCCGAGTACGTCGCGCCGGGTGGCGCAGGGCCGGTTGCGGGCGCAGGCGTTCACGTGGGAGCACGCGGCCACCGAGCTGTGGCGGCTGCACACCCGGTTCTTCGAGATGGCGAGCGCCCGTTAGCGGTTCCGTAGGTTTTTCACCCAGTCGGGACAGCTGGGGATGCTCACAGTCGTAGTCTGCACACGTGCCCGAACCGCGCGTACTCATCGACGCGACCGCTGTGCCCGCGGATCGCGGTGGCGTCGGGCGTTACGTCGACTCGCTCGTGTTCGCGCTCGACTCGGACGGCGCGCCGATCAGCGTGGTGTGTCAGCCGCGCGACGTCGAGCTGTACGGCCGGCTCGCGCCCGGCTCGCGGATCGTGCCGACGTCGGAGTCCAACGCCACCCGCACCGCGCGGCTGACCTGGGAGCAGACGACGCTGCCGCGGCTGGTCCGGCGCCTGGGCGTGGACGTGCTGCACTCGCCGCACTACACGACCGCGCTCGCGAACCCGGCGGCGTCGGTGGTCACCCTGCACGACGCGACGTTCTTCACCGACGCGGTGCTGCACCACTCGATCAAGGCACGGTTCTTCCGGGCGTGGACGCGGACCGCGCTCGCGCGAGCGTCGCTGTGTGTCGTGCCCTCGACCGCGACCGCGACCGAGCTCGCCAGGGTGGCGGGCGCCGACCTGCGGCGGCTGGAGATCATCCAGCACGGTGTGGACAGCGAGCGGTTCCACCTGCCGACGGCCGAGGAGGTCGCGGCGGTCCGGTCGCTCGTCGGCCTCGGGCCGGCCGAGCGCTACGTCGCGTTCCTGGGTGCGCTGGAGCCGCGCAAGAACGTGCCGGCGCTGATCCGCGGGTTCGCGGCGGCGTGCCGTGGCCGCACAGATCCGCCCGCGCTGGTGCTCGCCGGTCAGCCGGGGTGGGACCGTCAGGTGGAGCGCGCGCTGGACGACGTGCCGCACCGGCTGCGCGTGATCCGCGCGGGCTACCTGCCGTTCGACAACCTGGCGGGTTTCCTCGGCGGCGCCGAGCTGGTCGCGTATCCGTCGCTGGGCGAAGGTTTCGGCCTGCCGGTCCTGGAGGCGATGGCCTGCGGGGCCTGCGTGCTCACCACCCGGCGCCTGGCGCTGCCCGAGGTCGGCGGCGACGCGGTGGCGTACTGCGGGGTCGGCGCGGGGGACATCGCGGCGGCGCTCGGTGAGCTGCTGGACGACCCGGGCCTGCGGTCCGGCCTGGCGGCGGCCGCGGAGCGGCGGGCGAAGGAGTTCTCGTGGCTGACGAGCGCCGAGGCGCACCGGGCGGCGTACGAGCGAGCGCACCGGGTGCATCGCCGCGGGCGCTGACGTGGAGAATAGCTGGCCATGTCCGCGGATTATGGCTCTGAGCTGGCCGTCGTCATCGTGACCTACTCGCCGGGCGAGACCCTCGACCGGTGCCTGGACACGCTGGCCAAGGCGACCTCCCGGCCGGTGCGGGTCGTGTTGGCGGACAACGGATCCACCGACGGCGCCCCCGAGCGGGCAGCGGCCGCGCGCGACAACGTCGGCCTGCTGCACACCGGCGGGAACCTCGGCTACGGGACGGCCGCGAACCGCGGCATCGCGTCGCTGGACTCCTCATATGGCTGGATCGTGGTGGCGAACCCAGATCTCGAGTGGGGCGACGGTTCCCTGGACACCCTGCTGGAGGCGGCTTCCCGGTGGCCGAGGGCCGGCTCCTTCGGCCCGCTGATCAAGGAGGTGTCCGGTGCGGTCTACCCGTCGGCGCGGCTGGTGCCGTCGCTGGGCCGGGGGATCGGGCACGCCGTCGTCGGCCGCGTGTGGCGCGGGAACCCGTGGACGAAGGCGTACAAGCAGTCCGACACCTCCGTGGCCGAGCGGGAAGCCGGGTGGCTGTCCGGTTCCTGCCTGCTGATGCGTCGCGAGGCATTCGACTCGGTGGACGGCTTCGATCCGCGCTACTTCATGTACTTCGAGGACGTCGACCTGGGTGACCGCCTCGGAAAGGCCGGCTGGCAGAACGTCTACGTGCCCTCGGCCGAGGTCGTGCACATCCAGGGCCACTCGACGGCCCGCTCCTCGAACGCGATGCTGGCCGCCCACCATTCGAGCGCGTACCTCTTCATCGCCGACCGGCATCCCGGATGGCGCTGGGTCCCGGTCCGGCTGGCCATCCGCGCGGGCCTCGCGACCCGCCTGAGGATGGAGACCCGCAAACCCTGACCCGGTCGACGCCGCGCGTAGGCAGCGCTGTTTCTCTTGCCGGCGTTCGGATTCGGGCGATGCGACCAGACGGTTCGCCACCACCCGCGACATGGCCTAGCCGTCGAGGCGTTGGGACAGGCTCGACCCAGTCGTGGGGGGCTGCTTCGTGGTGGGGATGAGGCCGTCCAGCTCCTCGGGCTGCTGGGGAACCGGCGCGGGAGCCGGGGTCGAGGGCTGGGTCGAAGCCGGTGCGCCGGCCTGCTGGCGTTGCGCCGCCGCCTGTTGCTGCCTCGTCCTCGCGTCCTCCAGGCGGCGCTGGCGGGAGCGCATGCCGGGCGGCGTGCCGACCACGTCGGTCATCGCCTCCTGGGCGATGGCCGGGATGTTCTCCTCCGACCGCGCCGACGGCAGGCCGTGACCGCGGGCCAACGGTCCGGGGACGACCATCGTGGCTTCCGGGTCGTCCTGCCGTTCGTCGTTGGCGGACACGACCGCACGCGGGATCTGCAGCGTGCTGGTGGCGTCCATCGGCGAAACGGCGCTTTCGGGTGTCACCACGAAGGCGCCTCGCGCCCGAGCCCGCGCCAGCGTGACGTCAGCCCGTTCACGGGGGTCCATGCCTCGACCACTCCCTGCGCCGTGTGGATGTTCGTGCCCCAGCGTATTCCTTTCTGCCCGCCGCGTCAGCGAAGAACGGAAATAGATCACTCACACGTGCGCGACGTACCCGCGCTCGCGGAGCAGCTCGGTCAGCTTCTTGATGTCCTGGGCCCGGTCCCGGTGGCAGACGAGCACCGCGTCGGCCGTGTCGACCACGATCAGGTCGGTCACCCCGAGCGTCGCGATCACCCGCGACGAGCACGGCACCGCGATGACCCCGTCACCGTCGACGACCAGCACCGGCGGGGAGTCCTTCAGGCCCGTCACGTCGACCACCCGCGAGCCGCCGATGTCCCGGCCGAGGAGCTCACCGAGGGTCTCGAAGTCGCCGATGTCGTTCCAGCCGAAGTCACCCGGAACGGTGGCGACCTTGCCCTCCGCGGCGGCCGGCTCCATCACCGCGTACTCGACGGCGACCTTCGGGATCGTCGGCCACCACTCGGCGAGCACCGCCTCCTGCTCGTCACCGTCCCACGCCCGGGCGATGGTGCGGATCGGGTCGTGCACGTCCGGGCGGCGCGCGGCGAGCTCGGCGAGGAAGACGTCCGTGCGCCACAGGAACATGCTGGCGTTCCACAGGTACCGGCCGGACTCGAGGTAATCGGTGGCCACCTCGAGCGACGGCTTCTCCTTGAACTCCACCACGGTCTGCACGGTGCCGGGTCGCGCGGGCTCGCTGCAGCGCAGGTAGCCGTAGCCGGTCTCGGGCCGGGTCGGGGTGATGCCGATGGTCATCAGCCGGCCGGCCGCGGCGCCCTCGACCGCGTGCCGGACGACCTCGGCGAACGCGGCCGTGTTCGTGATCAGGTGGTCGGCGGCGAACGACGCCATCACCGCGCCGGGGCTGCGCTCCTCGATCACCGCGGCCGCGAGCGCGATGGCCGCGCACGAGTCGCGCGCGAACGGCTCGACCAGGATGTTGCGCTCCGGCAGCTCCGGCAGCTGGCGGATGACCGACGTGGCGTGCGCGGTGCCGGTGACCACCAGCAGGCGCTCCGGCGTGCACAGCGGCGCGAGGCGGTCGAAGGTGGCCTGCAGCAGCGAGCGGTCGGTACCGGTGAGCGCGTGCAGGAACTTCGGGTTGGCGGCCCGCGACAGCGGCCACAACCTGGTCCCGCTGCCTCCGGCGGGCACCACCATGTGCAAATCGGTAGGCCTCATTCGAATGACGATAACCGGGGTACGGTCGGATCCCGCGAGCGAGCTACCCGCGAGCGAGCGACCCGTCACCGGGTGAAAGCCCACGAACCAGCGAGCGAAGCGAGTCAGCGCAACAGAGCGAGCCGATGCGACGGGGGCTGATGTCCGGCTCACTCACCGGCGAGCGGAGCGAGCCAATGACACGGAGCGAGCCAACCCAACACCGCGCCTTCGCCCCGGACTTCCCGCTCGACGTGCCCGGGGTGCTCGCGCCCCTGCGCCGCGGGGCGGCGGACCCGGCGTTCCGCCGCACCGCGGACGGCGTGACGTGGCTGGTCGCGAACACCCCCGACGGTGCGGGCACGCTCGCGCTGCGCCGGCCGGGTGGCGAGGTGCGGGCCTCGGCGTGGGGTCCGGGTGCGTCGTCGTTGCTCGACGGCGTGCCCGCGCTGCTGGGCGCGCTGGACGAAGACTCGGACTTCGAGGCGCACCACTCGCTGGTGGCGGAGCTGCGCCGGCGGATGCCCGCGTTGCGGCTGGGGTCGACCGGTCGGGTGTGGGACCTGCTGGTGCCGTCGATCCTGGAGCAGAAGGTGACCGGCTACGAGGCCCGCCGGTCGTGGCGGGACCTGTGCCGCCGGTTCGGCGCCGAGCCCCCCGGGCCGGCCCCGGCAGGGATGCGGGTTCCGCCGACGCCCGCGGCCATCCTGTCGATCGCCGACTGGGAGTGGCACAAGGCCGGCGTGGACGGCGCCCGCCGGCGTGCCCTGGTGGCGGCGGCGCACGCGGCACACCGGCTGGAACGGGCGGCGTCGCTACGCGGCAAGCAGGGCCGTGACCTGCTGCGGACCGTGCCGGGCATCGGTTTCTGGACCGCGGCCGAGGTGGCCCAACGCGCCTGGGGCGACGCGGACGCGATCAGCGTCGGCGACTTCCACATCCCGAGCATCGTGGGCTACGCGCTGCTGGGCCGAAAGCTCGACGACGCGGGGATGCTCGAGGTGCTCGCGCCGTACGCCCCGCACCGCCACCGGGTGGTGCGGTACCTGGAGGCCGGCGGCATCTCCCGGCCGAGGTTCGGCCCGCGCTTCGCCCCGCGCGAGTACCGCGACATGTGACGCGGTCAGAGGCTGAAGGCGACCGAGCGCAGGATCAGTGCCACGACGAACACCGCGGTGAACGCCAGGTCGATCGACAGGCCACCGGCGCGCACCGGCCGCAGCACCCGCCGCACCGGCGCGATCACCGGCTCGGTCCCGGCGTGGGCCAGCGTGCGGGCCCGGTGTACCCACCAGGGACCGCCGCTGGTCGCCACCCGCACCCAGTCCAGGACCATCCGGGCGATCATCAGCAGCACGAACACCGTCAAGGCATATCCGAGCAGGGTCCCGATGAGGCTCATGACAAGGCTCCTCCGTGACGGCCACGCTGGCCGCCTACCGGTTCCAACGTGCGGGACCGGGTCGGAAGTGTCGTTTTCGCGGTGTTTCTCAGCGGAATTTCAGGTCAGGCCGGGGTCGGGAGGCGGCCGGCCGCCGCGAGCATGTCGGCCAGGCCGCTCGTGCCCGTCGGGTCCGGGAGGTCGTCCAACGGCCACCAGCGCAGGTCCAGGGACTCGTCGCTGCGCACCGGCTGCGCGCCCGCCGGGGCGTGGACCACGAACCGGACGTCGAAGTGACGGGTCGGGACGCCCAGGGAGCACGTGATCGGGTGGACGTCGACGTGCACCGGGGTCGGCTCGATGGTCAGGCGCTCGATGCCGGACTCCTCCGACGCCTCGCGCAGTGCGGCATCCACCAGGGTCGCGTCGTCCGGTTCGCAGTGGCCGCCGAGCTGGAGCCACGCGCCGACCCGGGGATGCAGGGTCAGCAGGACGTGCGAGCCGGTCGAGGAGAGGACCAGCGCCGACGCCGTGATGTGACCCGGTTCGCACGACCGCGCACACGCGTCGGGACGTGCGGCCAGGAACGCCAGGAACGCCTGGCGCAGCGACTGCTGACCCCGCGCCGACGGTTGCCAGTCGGTCAGCGCGGCGACCGTGTCCGCGTGCAGGCTCATCGCCGCACGAACCGGTCGTCGGGGTCGGTCTCGGGGCGCGGGGTGAGCGGGCCGTCCGCGGGGTGGCCCAGCGCGACCGCGCCCAGCGGCTCCCACGGCAGCTCCAGCGCCGAGCGCGCCACGTCCGCCCGCGCGATCGGCACCCAGCACGAGCCCAGCCCCTCGGCCGCCAGCGCGACCGTGAGGCTCCGCACCGCCGCGCCCGCATCGAACGGCGAACCGGCCCCTGCCAGCACGATCTCGGTCGCCCCGTAGAGCACGTCGTCCGCGGCGAGCTCGTCCAGCAGCTGCTTGCGCTGGGCCCGATCGGCGAGGTGCACGAACCGCGCCGACCCGGAACCGGGCACCGTCAGCGCCGCCGCCACCGCCCGGAGCAGCGCGGCGAGGTCCACCGGGGTGTCGTCGAACGACCGGACCGGTCGGGGCAGCCGCACGGCCTCCCGGCGGCCCTGCGCGACGGCCTCCTCGGTGCCCAGCCGGAACAGGTCCTCGTCGACCGGGCGCACCAGGTCCCTCGCGCGCGAGTCGGAGTCACCGATCCGCAGGCCCCGCACGACCGCGACGGGCGTCGCGCCCAGCTTGCCCTTCACCAGGTCCGCCGCACCCGCCACCTCGTCGGCCACCGCGATCTCGGTGACCGCGAGCTCGTTGCCGTGCCGGTCCACCTGACCGCGGTACCGGTGCAGCACGCGCAGCCCCGACGAGCCGATCGCCACGTCGGTCTGCCCGACCCGCCACGCCCGGCCCATCGTGTCGGTGACGACCACCGCCACCTCGACGCCGAGCCGGTCGCGCAGCCCGTTGCGCAGCGCGAGCGCCGACGCGTCCGGGTCCGCCGGCAGCAGGGCCAGCTCGTCACCGGCCACATTGGACGCGTCGACGCCGGACGCGGCCTGCACGATGCCCAGGTGGTTCTCGGTGATCAGGGTCCGCTCCTTGCGGGCGAGGATCCGCACCGACTCGTCGAACACCAGCTTGCGCCGGATCCGGTCGCGCTCCTCGGGATCGGCCGGCACGCGTACCAGCCGACCCTCCACTTTGGACACGATCTTGCTCGTGACGACCACGATGTCACCGGACCGCAGCCAGCGCGCCGCGGCGGCGATCGTCCCGCTCAGGTCGTCGCCGGGGCGGAACTCGGGCAGCCCCTCGACGGGCAGGATCTCGAGCCGCGCGGCGGAGTGGTCACTCAACGGAGACTCCGGCGAGGGAGAACGCAGCCCGCGCCATGCCCGCCGTGGCGTCCACATCGGACATCAGCAGCGGCACGGCCCGCACGTCCACGTCCGGCACGGCGCCGGGCAGCGCGGCCGGGTCGCCGGTGTGCACGAGCCAGCCGTCCAGGAGCCCCTCGGCCGAGTGCCGGCGTGAGCCGTAGTGCCGGCCCACCGCCTCGGCCGTGGTCGCCACGCCGATCGCGGTGAGGCACGCGTCGGCCATGCCACGAACCGGCCGGTCGTTGACGATCGGGGACACGCCCACGATCCGCGCGCCGGTCTTCACCAGCGCCGTCCGCACGCCCGGCACGGACAGCACGGTGCCGACGCTGACCACCGGGTTCGACGGCGCCAGCAGCACCGCGTCCGCCCCGGCGATCGCGTCGAGCACGCCCGGCGCGGCCGTGGCCTCCTCGGCGCCGACCGGGACGATCGAGTGCGCCGCCAGCTTGGCCTGGTGCCGGATCCACCACTCCTGGAAGTGGATCGCGCGGCGCTCACCCGAGTCCGGCTCGTCGACCACCACGTGGGTCTCGACCCGGTCGTCCGACATCGGCAGCAGCCGCACGCCCGGCCGCCAGCGCGCGCACAGCGCCTCGGTGACCGCCGAGAGCGGGTATCCGGCCCGCAGCATGCGGGTGCGCACGAGGTGGGTGGCGATGTCCTTGTCGCCGAGCCCGAACCAGTCCGAGCCCGCGTCGTAGGCGGCCAGCTCGTCCTTGACCGTCCAGGTCTCGCCGGTCCGGCCCCAGCCCCGCCCGGTGTCGATGCCGCCGCCGAGGGTGTACATGCAGGTGTCCAGGTCCGGGCAGATCCGCAGACCGTGCAGCCAGACGTCGTCGCCGGTGTTCACGATGGCAACTATTTCGTGCGGCGACTCCGCCGCGCCCTGTGCCGAACCCACCGACGGCAGCCCCAGAGCGTGCTTCACACCTTGCAGGAACCGCGCCCCGCCGACCCCGCCGACAACGACTACGACCTTCACACCCGCGATCCTCGCACGCGGCTGAGGCCGGCCCGTCAGCGCCAGAAGAAGAACGCGACGTTGCCCACGTCGGACAGGTAGCCGTCCCCGCCGACGGCGCTGTAGACCGCGTCGGAGATGCTCCAGAAGACGTTGCTGACGCCGGGGATGCCGATCAGGCACGCGAACAGGATCAGCGGCGCCCACGGCCGGGCCTTCGCGCCGAACCGTTGCGCCTCGTAGGACAGGTGCGGCTCGAGCGCGCCCCAGCCGTCCAGCCCGGGGATCGGCAGGATGTTCAGCACGAACGCCATGACCTGGAACATCGCCAGGAACGACAGCGCGCCGGCGATCGGCACCGAGGGGTCGAACACCTCGACCGAGACGATCAGCAGGCCGCCGAGCACCAGGTTCGACAGCGGCCCGGCGAGCGAGACCATCGAGTCGATCTTCTTGGACCGCAACGCATGGTGGTTGATCCACACCGCGCCGCCGGGCAGCGGGATGCCGCCGATCGCGAGGATCAGCAGCGGCAGCACCAGGCTGAACACCGGGTCGGTGTAACGGCGCGGGTCCAGCGTCAGGTAGCCCTTGAAGTAGACCTCCCGGTCGCCGCCCCGGTAGGCGACGATCGCGTGGCCGAACTCGTGCAGGCACAGCGACACGCCCCAACCGGCGAGAACGAGCAGGAAGGTGCCGGCCATGATCATGGCCGGCGGGTTGCCCTCCCAGTACGCGTCATCGGTGCCGAACGCGATGAGCACGCCACCGAGGACGGCGACCGCCAGGATGGCGAGGAACACGGGCGAAGGCCGGACCGCTGATCGCTGCACACCACGAGTCTGCCAGTCTCGACGTTGTCGCCCGTGCGGGTAGGTCGTTTTCCCGTTGTGTGGCCAAGTGGTGGCCCTGTTTCCGGTTGCCCCATACGGCATCACCCACCCGGGTACTCCGCTTGACGCGCCGCGATGACACGGGTGTAATCACATCGATGTCATTCACCGGTTGAGATGGTGAGTGGTGTCCGCCAACCCGGGGAGCGCGAAAGGCGAGGAGGCGGACGGGACATGCACATGCAGGGAATGACCGATGGGAGTCGCGTCGTGGAGTGGGGGGAGCAGCCGAACGAGGAGCTCGGCGTGCTCGCCGACCTGTTCGACGACGCGGAGGAGCAGGAGTGGCAGGAGCGCGCCCTCTGCGCGCAGACCGATCCGGAGGCGTTCTTCCCCGAGAAGGGCGGCTCGACCCGCGAGGCCAAGCGCATCTGTCAGGGGTGTGAGGTGCGCTCGGAGTGCCTGGAGTACGCGCTGGCACACGACGAACGGTTCGGCATTTGGGGCGGGCTGTCCGAGCGGGAACGGCGCAAGCTCAAGAAGCGCGTGATCTAACCGAAATTTTTTCATCCACAGCCGCAGGGTTGGGCGTGCTCGGCGCCGCGTGGGCGCCGTTCATGGCATGTTGTGCGAATGCCTCGCCACGGCCCTCGCGGTAGCACCCCGGTACTGCGCACCGCGCCGGTGCTGGCGGTGCTGGTGTGCCACGACGGCGAGGAGTGGCTGCCGTCGGCGCTGGCGGCGATGCGTGCGTCGGCGCCGCGGCCGCGGCACGTGCTGGCCGTGGACGCGGGCTCGCTCGACGAGACGCCACGGCTGCTCAGTGACGCCGTCCGGGGCGAGGACCGGGTGCTCGACGGTGTGCTCACGCGGGACCGCCGCACGGGTTTCGCGGCCGCGGTGCTGGACGTCGTGTCCGCGGCCATCGAACGCTGGGGCGACCCCGGCGGCTGGATCTGGGTACTGCACGACGACTGTGCGCCCGACCCGGACTGTCTCTCGACGCTGCTGGCCGCCGCCGACGCGTCGCCGGCGGCCGGTGTGCTCGGCCCGCTCGCCCTGGACTGGGACGACCCTCGGCTCGTGGTCGAGGCCGGCTTGTCCACCGATGCCTCCGGGCACCGGCAGACCGGCCTCGGACCGTCCGAATTGGACTGGAGCAGGCTCGGCCGCGGGCACCAGTACGGGCAGAGCACCGAGGTGCTCGCGGTCCCGTCGGCCGGCATGCTCGTGCGGCGCGAGCTGTGGGAGCGGCTCGGTGGGTTCGACCCCGAGATTCCGTTGCTGCGTGAGGACATCGACTTCGGCTGGCGCGCGAACCGGGCCGGCGCGGTGGTGCTGTGCGTGCCGGCGGCGCGGATGCGGCACGTGCGCGCGGTGCCCAACCGGCTGCGCGGCACGGAGGCCCGCACCCCGGCGCTGCGTGGCTCGACGCGCACCGTCGACCGCGCGCAGGGGCTGCGCACGTTCCTCGTCAACTGCTCGCTGCTGTCGTTCCTGATCGGTATTCCCCGGCTCGCCGTCCTGAGCCTGGTGCGCGCGCTCGGCTTCGCCATGCAGCGCAGGCTCGACGAGTGCAGGGCGGAGCTGCGGGCGATCGGCTACGTCCTCGGTGGCGGCGCGGGCTTGCGCGAGGCACGGACGCTGCGCCGGGCCACGGTCCGGGTGCGCAGCGTCCGCGGGCTGTTCACCAGCCGGCTCACCCGGCTGCGCAACGCGATCCGGGCCGCCATCGCCCTTCTCGTCCGGCGCAGGCTGCAGGCCGACGCCGCGCTCGGCCGGCTGCCCGACGCCACCGACGGCGACACCGTCTGGTTGCCCGCCGAGGCGGACACGACTCCCGCGCGGCTGCCCGTCGGGCCGCAGGCGCTGCCCGCCGGGGTGAGCGGCCGGCCGCGGCGCTCCGGCGGACTGCGCCGGCCGGCCACCGCGGTCGCCCTGTCGCTCGACCTTCCCGGCGCCGACCCGACCGCCGAGCTGCCGCCGGGGTTGCGGCCATCGCCGGTGCCCCGGCCGTCGCCGGTGCCGCGCGACGGCACCCCGGTCACCCAGCCCGACCTCGTGATCGTCCAGGTCAACCGGGCCCGGCTGGCCCGCCAGGTGCTGCTCGCCCCGCCGGTGCTGCTGGTCGTCGGCCTGCTCGGGCTCGGCCTGTGGCTCAACTCCGCGCGCCTGGGCATCGACCTCGCCGGCGGCCGGTTGCTACCGATGCCAGACCTCCCCGCGACCTGGTCGACCTACCTCGCCACCTGGCACCCGGTCGCCGGCGGCACCGCGGCGCCCGCGCCGGCCGCGCTCGCAGTCCTCGGCGGGCTCGGCGCCGTGCTCGCGCCGGTCGGCGGGACCCAGGCCGCGGTGGCCGTGCTGCTGCTCGGCGACCTGCCGCTGGCGGGGCTCGCCGCGTACGTCGCCACCCGGAGCATGCCGGTGCACCGCTGGGTGCGGGCCCTGGTCGCGGCGGCGTACGCGCTGCTGCCGCCCGCGACCGCGGCGGTGTCCCAGGGCCGGCTGGACGTCGTGGTCGCGCACATCCTGCTGCCGCTGGTGACCGCGGGCATCGTGGCGCTGCTGGGGCGGACCCGCGCGGCGGGGTCGTCGCGCTGGCTGTCGATCGCGGCGGCGTCGGCGTTCGGGCTGGCGGTGCTCGGGGCGTTCGCGCCGCTGGTGCACGTGCTGCTGGTGGCCTACGCGCTCGCCGGGTTCGTGCTGGTACCCGGCCGGCGCGGGGACGGCAGGCGGCGGGTCACCGCGTTGTTCGTGCTCGTCCTGATGCCGCTCGCGCTGCTGCTGCCGTGGCCCGCGGTGCTGATCCAGCATCCGGGGGTGGTGCTGCACGGGCTCGGCGGGCACGTCGGCCCGGTCCCGCCGACGACCCTGGAACTGCTGAGCCTCGACCCGGGCGGGCCGGGCGCGTGGCCGCTGGTGGGACTGGTGGTCGGCGTCGCGGTGCTCGTCGGGGTCGCGGTCCGGCCGCGGCGCGCGGTGCTGGCGGGGCTGGCGCTGGCGTTGCTCGGCGGGCTGGCGGTGGCGCTGGTGCTGAGGTTCCCGGCGGGTCCGCTGATCGGCGGGCCGGCCGAGGTCGGCTGGACCGGGGCCGGGCTGCTCGTGGTCGGCTGGGGGCTGTTGCTGGGGCTGCTCA
>NZ_WHTD01000106.1 GCF_009379765.1 Actinophytocola sp.
GCATCAAGATCACCGATCGTGAGATGAGAACACTCCTCGCGCGGTATCTGACCCCACACGAGTGGCACGGCGAATGGAACTACACCATCAGCCCGACCGACACACCCAGTTGAGCGTGTTGTTCATTTCCAAGCCCTTAGCTCCACTAGCTCTGATCAGAAGAGCGATAGCAGCCTTGATGAAGACGACTACCGCCTTGAGCACAACGCGGGGTCGCCATGAAGAAGCGACGCGACGAAATTCGCCACGTCACCTCCCTGCTGGAGGATCGCGCTGAGCACCTCAACCTCGTTGTGAGTCAGGATCACGACGGGCCACGTCGAATGGCTGGAAGACTTCTGCTTTGTGTTGACGCGGGAAGTGTTTCCGCCTTGCTTCGTGACCCAACGGCCGCGACGTCCGTCAGCCGCTGTAACGGGCTGGCGCTCGGCGATCGGCAACGGCTTGAAGCCAATTACGAACACGATATACCGGATTTTCGAATCAAGGCTGGCCTACTTCTCGCAGAGGAACCGGATCTCGGGGAACTGGCTCGCCGGTGTGCTTACCAGCCGTCGGGCAGCGATGCTCGGTAGGAGGTCGCAGATGCCTTCGATCGCGCGGTGGACCAGCTTGACAAGAGTCGACTCATACCCGAGTCGTTTCGTACGCGCACGAGTACGAGGAGCACAAGGAGCACGTCCACGTCTTCGCCGCCTTGCTCGCGACAGCGGGGCTCGACGTGGTGTTCGACCTCTGGTCGGCCAGTGCGCGGCAGGACTGGTATTCCTGGGCGATCCGGGAGGCGCCCGGCGCGGACTACGTCCTCGTGGTCGTGTCCGAGCAGTACGGGGCGTCCGGGGATGGCCTCGGCCCGAGCGCGGCGAACCGCGGTGTCCAGTCCGAGGCCGCCCTCCTGCGCGAGCTGCTGTACAGCGACCGGAAGAAGTGGCTGCCGAGGATCCTGCCGGTGCTGCTCCCTGGGCACGACATCGCCGATATCCCGCTCTTCCTGCAGCTCAACACGGTGAGCCACTACGAGCTCACGTCCCTCACCGCCGAGGGCGTCGCCGAGCTTCTCGAGGTGATCCGGCGGCGGCCCGGCGATCCCGCACCCGAGGCGCGGCCGGCGTTCCCGCCGCGCGCCCGGCCGCAGGGACGGGTCGTCAACCAGATCAACGGCACGGTCAACGGCAAGGTCGTTCAGGCCGAGACCATCGAGGGCGACGTCAACTTCTTCTGACCGCCCGGGTCCCCGCAACGGCGAGGAAGTGGAATGGACGACCAGGCACGTGCCGCGAACCCCGTGACGCGTCGCCGCCCGGACGCGTCCAGCACCCTGTCCCTCCTACTGGGACTGCCCGCGTTCCTGTGCAGCCTCGCCGTGGTGGCGGCCGTCGGCACGTACGCGCTGCCGCGGGCGCCCTGGCTGATACCGGTGTTGTGGGTGTTGTCCGGCGCGGTGCTGTTCGTCCCGTCGGTCGAGCCGGTCGTCACCCGGTTGCTGCTCAAGGCACGGCGGCCCAGCCAGGCCGAGCTGGACGACCTCTGGCAGCCGTGGCAGGCGGTGTGCCGGGTCGCCGGGGTCGCGCCGGACAGGTTCGTGCTGATGGTCGAGGACTCCGACGATCTCAACGCGTTCGCCGCGGGCGGGCGGACCGTGGCGGTCACCCGGACGGCCCTGCGGCTGCCGCCGAAACACCTCGATGCGGTGCTGGCGCACGAGCTCGGTCACCATCTGTCGGGGCATCCGATGGTAGACGTCCTGTCCAGGTGGTACGCACTTCCTGCACGCGGTGCGGCGTTCCTGGCCATGCTGGCGTTGCGGGTCATCCTGGCCGTCGCGTCGGCGTTCGCCCGGGTCGGCGGCAGCGTGAGTGTGGTGGTCGCGCTGCTGCTCAGCCTGCTCGTCCTGACCATGCTCGCGTTCCTCAGTGTCTGGCTGCTCCTCGTCCCGCTCATCAGCCCGTTCCTCGCGTGGGCGAGACGTCTCGGAGAGCTGAGCGCGGACCGCGTGGCCGCGTCCCTCGGCTACGGGCCGCACCTGGCCGACGTGCTGCACCGGTGGTTCTCCGTCAGCGGGCAGCGGCCGGAGGGCCTGCGGAAGGGCCTGCTCGCCACCCACCCGTCGCCCGCCACCCGGATTCAGCGCCTCCACGGCCTCATGCGCTGAGGACACGGTCCAGCTGGGCGGACAGGGCACCGTGGTCGTTCGCCCTGGCGATGTCCCGCAACTCGGCCAGGTCGATCGAGCCGAGTTCGAGCTGGCGGGCGATGCGGTCGACCCGGCCGGCGATCGCGTCTCTGTCCATTGTGGACCATCTGGCCATGATGTTGTTGACGCGGGCCAGCAGCGCCCGCCTGCGCATCGCCGCGTCGGTACACCACAGCTGGAAGAAACCGTTTCCCTGCACCACGAACGTGCCGACCCGGTCCACCGGCAGGCCGTCCTTTCCGAACCGGCTCGCGGGCAACCGGACGCGGAGCGAGCCGCCGGACGGCGCGCGCTCCGGGCGGTGCTCGCCCAGGCCTCGCTTGTCCGGCCAGTCCCGCGCGCGCTTCGCGTCGTCGTCGTGGCGGACCGACGCGACCTCCGCGTCCAGCACGGTCACGATCTCCGGGGTCCGGTCGATGAGGTCGCTCATGTCCGGGTCCGCCTCAGCGGCCGCCTGGTTGTAGGCGAGGTGGCATCTCCCGCCCCGCGACGTCCGGCCGCGGACGACGTACAGCGGCAGGTGGACCAGCTCGTCCGAACCGAGCCGCCTGGGCCGCTCGATGCGCTCGGGAAGGTTGAACCGGTCGCGGTCCGGGTTGGCGGCCAGCGCCTCCAGCGCGCGGCCGTCCAGCCCGCGGGTCGGGAACAGCACGTGGAACAGTGGCCCGCCGCCGGACCGGATCTCGTCCGTCCGGGCGGCCGGGATCAGCGTGATCTTGCGGGTGTCGTAGTACTGCCGGGCCAGCGGCTGGGAACCGAACGCGGCGAAGTACAGCATGCGCCGGTCCTCGCGAGTGACGATGTACTTCTTGCGATCACGCACCGAAGCCAGCCCGATCGGGGTCAGCTCCCAGCCGTCGCCGGAAGGGACCAGGTGCTGGATCGCCACGAGCGCCCGGAGCGCGCGGTCGACGAGCTCGGGCTCGAGCGCGTAGAAGGCGGCCAGCTCGGCGGTCGTGCGCAGGCCGCCCTCGGCGATGCCGCGCGCGAGGAACCGGTCGATCAGCTCGTAGTCCTCGGCCTCGGTGATGTCGGCCTGGATCGTGACCGACCAGACCGGCAGCAGCAGCGCGAAGATCCGGGTGGGGACCACGCCCCTGGCGAACGCCGCGTCCTCCAGGACGCGCTGCTCTGGGAAGGAGAAGGGTGCCGTTCTGTTCACAGTTTCGCGTCGATCTCCTCGTACTGGCGGACGTCGCCATGCCGGGCCACGTAGTCGCGCAAGGCACAGGCCAGCTCCCGGAAAGGCTGATCACGTGCGGTGGTGAGGGTGTTCAGGTCGCCGACCAGTACCAGCTGCCGCTTGGCGCGGGTGAATGCCACGTTGGCGCGGCGCAGCTCGGACAGGAAGCCGACGTACCCGTCCGGGTTGCTGCGCGTGAAGCCGTAGAGGATTACGTCCCGCTCACCGCCCTGGAAGGAGTCCACCGACCCGACATCGAGCCGGACCTTGTCGTCCTGGCCGATGCGCCGGACGAGCGCGGTGGTGATCTCCTTGACCTGGGCGCGGTAGGGCACGATCACCGCCCATTCCCGGCCGAGCCTGTCGTAGTGTGCCGCGAGCTTCACCAGCAGATCCGCCTCGGCTTTGTTGTAGTAGCCCCGCTGGCCGCGGTCGCGGGCGCCGGCCGACCGCTCGCGCCGGCGGCCGTCCGCGAGCCGGGCGGTGTCGACGAACGCGAACGGACTAGCGAACAGCCGGTCGTCGTGGTCGCGCTCCACCGCGGTGCCCAGCCCCTTGTCGTAGTACGTCTGGGAGATGAACTCGGCGATCACCTTCGGCATCCGGCGCTGCTCGGTCAGCGGCGCGACGTTGGCGCCCGGAAGCCTGCCGACCAGGAGCTCCAGCGCGCTGTGCGACAGGAGCAGGCGCATGGTGGGGTCGCCGACGTCCTTGCCCCACACCTCCACCTCGGAGTCCAGGTACGGCGGCAGCTGCTGGTGGTCACCCACCAGCACCGCCTTGCGAGCGCGCACCAGCGGCACCAGGACGTCGGCCGTGCCGATCTGGCCGGCCTCTTCGACGATCACGAGGTCGAAGTCCACATCGGACAACTCGGGACGCGACGCGGTGCCGATCGCCGTGGCGGCGATGACGTCCGCGTAGCGGATCAGCTCGGGATACAGCTGGCTCGTGGCCCCGGACACCTCGCGTTGCCACTCCGACAGCAGCTGCGCCCTGCGGTGCAGCACGGGGATCCACTCGACGAGCCACGCGGACAGACCGGTCAGCTGGGCGTGTGCCTCCTCGTCCGTGCCGCCGTCGTGGAGCGCCGGCGGACGGTGGCTCCCAACCACGGTGCGGGCGCTGTACGCCGCACCGAACGCCTCAGTCCTGGCCTTCCCGGCCCGAGCCGTGGCCGAGGTCAGCTCGTCCCATGCCGCGCGCACCGCCGGGACGTCGCGGGTGATCTCGTCGAGGCGCCGTGTCGCGGTCGCCACCGCGACCGCTGCCTGCTCCTGCTCGGCGCACAGGCGTTGGGCTCGGACCAGCGGCCGCCCGCGCCGCCACTGCCAGAAGCGGGCGAGCAACCCGGATCCCTTGGCACGCGAGAAAGCCCGCTGCGTCGCCTGGTCCAGGTGCGCGAGCCGCCGCACGCGCTTGCCCTGCGCCGCCGCGAGCCGGTCGAGCTCCGTCGCCGCGGACCCGCCGGCAGCCCGGCGAGCGGAGTCGAACTGCTCGCGTGTCCGTGCCGACTCGGCGACGGCCGCGCCGAAGGTCGCTGTCCGATCGCCGAGCTCGATCGCCCAGCGGTCGGCGACCTCCAGGTGGCGCAGACCGTCGAGGGCCGCGGCGACCGTGCCGAGTATCCGGTTGCGCAGCTCGCGGGCCTGGGTCTCCAGCAGGTAAGGGCGCCCCTCGTCGGTCACGCTCCCGCCGCCGACCCGGACGACGACCAGCTCGGCCGGGAGCCGCTGCAGCACGTTGTCCACCGCGCGGTTCGTGTGGCTCGTGACCAGCACGCGCTGTGGTGCGCGCCCCGGCCGTCCGACGGCCGCTGCGTTGGCGATCTGGCTGATCACCCTGGTCTTGCCGGTTCCGGGCGGTCCGAGGATCGCCATCAGATCCGGCACGCCGAGCGCGCTACGGAACGCGTGCAGCTGGCTGTTGTCCAGGCGGATCTCCGGGTCGTCGGGTGCCGGGGCCAGCCGGTGGGTCCGGTGGTCCACGAGCACGTCCAGCACGGCGGGGTTGCGCGACTCCCCGTCACGCAGCATCGTCACGGCCTCGCGCTGCTTGCGGAACACGACCGTGCTGGGGGTGAGCTCCAGCTCGCCCACCTTCGGGATCCGCTCCCAGTCGACCGGGGTGTCGAACCTGACCGTCGCGGACCGGTTGTGTTTCCGGGTGACCTGACCGCGTTGCTCCGGTTCGCCGCGGACCTGCACGAAGGCGTCCTCCTCCGGCACAGGACCGGTGAGCACGAACTCGTACGCCGAGTGGGTGCTGTGCCGGCGTTCGCCGACCGGTTTCACCTCGCGGTACGGGAACGGGTGCGCGGCGCGGATCTGTGCGGTGGTGATCCGCTCGTTCGCCTCGATCACCTGCTCGAGCGTGTCCAGGAACGCCGCGTGGTGCGGCGGAAGCCTGGCCGGCTGCGGCTGAGCGGCCGCCTGCTGCGCGGTGTACGCCGCCCACTCATCCAGCAGGCGCTCGTAGCGGGCATCCGCGTGGTCACCCAGTTCCCTGATCGTCGAGACTAGCTCCCACGACCGCGGCCGCACGGACAGGTAGCCCTTGGCGAGGCGGCCGTGGTCGCGCAGGCGCAGGGGCTCGATGGCGGCGATCACGTATCCGCGGCGGGTGCCTTTGAAGGGGTCGGTGGGGTAGAGGCGCATGACCCACGTCGAGCCGTGGACCAGCAGGCTCCGGTCCCCCCGCTGGCCGGTCTGGTCCGGCACCACCGGCGTGCCGTCGGGGCGGGAGTTCAGCTGGGCGTGAATCTGGGCCAGGGACCGCGGCAGGGACGGGTGATCCGCGTTCTTCCGTGCCAGCCGTGCCTCGGTCTCTGCCGACGCGACCAGGTGGACGGACCCGGACAGCCGGACTGCGCGCACCGTGCTCCTCTCAGCGGATGTGGTGCCTGGCGTCGCGTAACGCGGCGCCCAGCGACTCGATGTCGGGACGCGCCGCGGCGTCCGGGACGAGGGCGGCGTCGATCACCGCGGGGACCGCCGGGTGCCACGTCCGGACCGGTGGCGGCATCGCGCCCGGCACCGAGCCGCTAACGATCCGGTAGGCGATGGCGGCGACCTGGTAGACGTCGGTGCCCGGCCCGGGCCTTGCCGGCCCGCGCCGGTGCTGTTCGGGCGCCCGGTACGGTCCGGAGTTCTCCCCCGGACGGCCCGGCCGCGCGGCGAGCCCGAGGTCGCGGAGTACCAGCCGGCCGTCGTCGCGTGCGATGAGCGTGTCCGGCGCCAGGGCGCGATGGCTGAGGTTCCGGCCGTGCAGCTCGCCGAGCGTGGTGCACAGGGAGGCCAGGCCGCCGAACCACCGGGAGACCCGAGTTGTGTCCACGTTTGGCCCGTCGTCGAGTAGTTGGTGCAGGCTGTCGCTCGGCCGGCCGGACCGCTCCCGTGGCCAGGAGACCACGAGCGAGGTGACGCGGTGGTCGTCGCGGAACTGGAGCACGCTGGGCAGGTTCGCGATGTGCTCGCGAGTCAGCAGCGCGTGTTCCGCCGCGAGCACCCGGCCGGCACCGGTGCCGGCCCGGTCGTCGACCTGGCGGAGCCAGCCCAGGTCACCCGTCGAGCTGACTCGGGCCTGCCGGTACACGGCACCGTCAGCCGCCCGAGCCTCGGCGAAAAGGTGATCGTGCACGACGTAGTCCCGGCCGTCGATCGACAGCTGCGCCCCGGCCCCGAAACCCGCCACGGGCTCGCCGGCCTCAACGACGTGCATGACCGGCGAACCGCGGTGCACGTTGACATCGCCGGCGACGGAGCCGACCTGGAGCACGGGCCCGTACACATCTCCGCGCACGACATTGCCTTGTTCGGGCTCATCTTCTCGTGCCACGTCACCACTCGCGCTCGCCGGGAATTCGGGAAGGTCGCCAGCTTAGTGGGTACGGAGTGACGGCGTCATGGTCAGGCAAATGTCGCGGCCACGGTGGCCCGGATGTCACGAAGTGCGGGCCATCAGGCGGATCCAGGGCGACATGGTTGTTTCTTTCATCGTGACGACCGTCGGCGTGTAGGACGTCGCGTGGCTTTGTTCGCTGTGCCCAATGACCTCCTCGTAAACCACGAAGAACTGGCGACAGCCTTGAGGAGGTGGTTCCGGAGACGCCGTGACGGTCGTATGGATTTCGCCGGCGTGGAGGGCCGCCACACGGAGGTGGTCCGTTCTCCGGTGGGTGGGACGCGGTCCTGGTTGGTGTTGTTGCAGCGGGGATCCTCGAAGCAGGCGACCTCCGACACAACGATCATGTAGTGAGCTGTGCGGGGCTTGTCCGTGCGGCCGCTGCGTTGACGGTGGTTCGGTGTCGGACGCCGCAAGCGCGTCGCGGGGCGCGGCGGCCGCGCGCGGCTACCATCGGGGTATGGCGGAGCTGCTCCGGTCCAACGATGCGGTCTTGATCTCCTTTGCGACGTTCCTGCTGGATGATGCGAAGATCGAGCACTCGCACATGAGTGTCATCGACGGGTCCATCAACGCCGTCGCCAACCGGATCCCCTCGTTGCCGACGACAGGCTTGACGAGGCGCGGGCAATCCTCGCCGACGCGGGGGGCGGCGCTCGAGAACTTCCGCCGCCCTCGATGCGGACGGGGCGCAGGAACAGCGGCGTGTGCGCCTCCCCGGACGGTGTCGGGTGGACCAGCGAGCCGAGGGTGAGGTAGAGGTAGTTGCTGCCCGTTTCCTACTGGAGGGTTCGGGCGTCACGCTGCAGACCCCGCATCCGCGCGACGTAGGAGGTCTGCGTGACCGCGCCGTAGATCCGACGGTCCCTGGCAAGCTCCTGTTCGGTCACCTCGTCGGGCAGGTCCTGGGCCCGGTGCACCCCTGGGCGGCGAAACGTCGGGTCGAGGACGCGACGGACGTGTGTTGTTCGATGGCGGTCTCGGGTTCGCGGAAGGCGTCGCGGCCGCATTGCGGGCCGGGGCGCTCAGTGAGGAACAACTCGGCGTGGTACGGCGCACCTTGCCCGAGCTACCCGACGACGTGGCGCCCTCGACCCGCATCCAGGTCGAGCAGCAACTCGTGGGCGACGCTCAGCGGTTCGACCCGAGCCAGCTCGGCAAGCTGGCCATGCGCATCCGCGCCCATCTCGACCCGGACGGGGTGCTGCGCTCGGAGCGGGACGCGGCGGACCGGATGGAGCTCTCGCTCACCCAGGACGTCAACGGTGTGATTCGGGTGTGGGGTCGGTTGTCTGCCGAGGGTGCCGCGGTATTGCGGTCGGCGTTGTCGTCGTTGGCGAAGCCGTTGCCGAAGGACCCGCGTTCCGCGGCCAAGCGGCGTGCGGATGCACTGGTCGAACTGGCCCGACGGGTCCTGAACGCGGGCACACTGCCGGTCGAGGGCGGCGTGCGGCCGCAGGTTGGACTCACCGTCGATGTCGCCGAGTTGCGCAGGCACGCCGGGGTGGTGGAACTGGACTGGGGCGGCACCGTGTCGATCCAGGCCGCTCGCCGTATCTGTTGCGACGCCGACATCATCCCCATCGTGATGCGAGGTGGTTCGCAACCTCTGGATGTCGGTCGCCGGCAGCGGCTCGTCACCGGCCCGCTTCGCCGTGCGTTGATCGCCCGGGATCGGGGATGCGTCGCGCCGGGCTGCGATCGCTCACCCGAATGGTGCGAGGCCCACCACATCGTGCACTGGGCCAACGGTGGCGCGACCTCGATCGACAACACCGCGCTCGTGTGCGGCTATCACCACACGCTTCTTCACCAGGGCGAGTGGACCGCCCGCATGATCGACGGCGTGCCACACCTCGTCCCGCCCCCATGGATCGACCCGCGCCAGCATCCACAGCGGAACACACTGCACCACTCCACTCTGCGCGAGGCGGCGTGAGATGCGTGCGCTTCCCCGTCTGCCATTCACGTTTCATGGTCACCGTCGGTGGAGGTGGCCGCGTCCGGGTTGAACCACACCAGACGAGCCCGGATGTGACGGCCGACGGCGAACATGCGCAGCGCGTTCTCCGGAGCGCGCACGCTCATCCGCCGTTGGTGCGTCACGATCTCGGCGTGGTCGTCGAAGGCCATGCCCCACGCGGCGATCACCGCGTCGACGCGCTCGCCGTACTCCTGCACCACGGCGAACAGCCGGGGCGCCTCGTCGGCAACCATCTCTTCCATCAGCGCGGCGAACTCGTGCTCGTCGCACGCGGGTGACAGCGCGCCGGGATCGGGTACGAACTCGCGCAGCGCGTGCCGGGCTTCATGGGTGAGGGCTGTGGTCATGGATCTCTCCATCCGTGGTGAACGCATTGGGATGGTGGGGCCGGCGCGGGTTCCGGCCCCACCACCGGGCGGCGGTGAGCGCGGAGCGTGGTCTTAGCCGTTTGCTCGGCCGTCGGCTCGACGCGGCTTCGCTCGCCGGGGGCCGTTCCTGCCGGGAGGTGGGGCGGGAACGGTGGTCGGGTCCAACTGGTGGCGCCGGGTGAGCGTCGCCAGTCAGGCGGCTAGGGTGTCGAGGAGAACCTTCGAAATTCGGTGAGCGTGCATGTTCTGCCTGCCAAGAAGATTATTCTGTAACTCCAGTTTGTATAGTCGCTAAATTGGGTGAACGGTCTCGAGTCACGCACCGTGACCAGTCGTGAGAGGATCCGCGCCATGACGAGCCCATCGAGGTCGATCAGCATGCAGCGGCGGCTGCTCGGCGCCGAGCTGTTGCGGCTGCGCGAGCTCGCCGGCCTGACGCAGGACGAGGCGGCCGCGCGGCTGGGCAAGCAGGGCAACAAGATCAGCCGGGTGGAGTCCGGCAAGATCGGCATCGACCGGACCGACCTGGACGCGTTGCTGGAGCTGTACAAGGCGTCGGAGAAGGACCAGCTGTGGTGCCGGGAACTGAACCGCACGGCCAAGCCGAAGCGGGGCCGGCCGGCCACCGAGACCACGCTCTACCTCGGCCCGCGCTGGTTCCGCGCCTTCCGTGACCTGGAAGCCGACGCCAGCGAGATCATGGAGGTCGGCACAGAGATCGTGCCGGGCATTCTGCAAACCGACGCGTATATCCGAGCAATGTTCGGCGCGCAGGGCGTCGACCCGGCCGACCGGATCGTGGACGACACGCTGCGCGTCCGCACGGACCGCCGCCAGCTGCTGGCGAGGGACAACGCGGCCCGCTTCGGGTTTGTGCTGAGCGAGTCGGCGCTGCGCCGCCGGATCGGCGGCCCGCCCGTGATGGCCGAGCAACTGCGCCACCTGGCTGAGGTGGCGATGCTGCCGAACGTGACGCTTCAGGTCATCCCGTTCGGCGTTCGGTCCTACGCCCACCTGAGCACGGACTTCACGCTGTTCCGGTTCGGCCACGAGATGGCCAACGACATCGTCTATCTGGAGATGTACTCCGACGCCGCATACCTGGACAAGCCGCCGGAGACAGTCCGCCGCTACGCCGAACTTTTCGGCCGCCTGCGAGGGGTGGCACTCGGGCCGGTCGAGTCGAGACACTTGGTGGAGGCCGTGGCGGAGGAGTACGCCGCGGCGGCGACCGCGAGGAGTTGACCGCCATGACCGCACCCAGCGCCGGCGACTGGGCCACGGTCCCGTTCCGCAAGTCCAGCCGCAGCAGCACGAACGGCGGAAACTGTGTTGAGGTAGGTGTCCGGCCCAGCGTGGTCGCCGTTCGGGACTCCAAGTGCCCCGAGGGCGGGCTGGTCGAGTTACCGGCCCCGGCGTGGGCGCGCTTCCTGTCGGCGTTACACGCCTGACCTGACGGCGCGAACCCCGCCGAGCGAACGGCTCGTTCAATGGCGGTTGCGCCGTTAGTGTTGTTCTCACTTTGAGGCATTGCCTGGTGACGCTCGGTTCGTAGTGTGGAAGACGCTGCGGAAGGGGAGCGGCATGGGCACTTCGACCACCTGGGACGGGCCGCGCGGCGCCGGTTGGACGAAACTTCGGCGCAGCATCGGACAACTCGGCCGTACCGCCGGCCAGGCGGCAACCCCGGACGAGATCCCGAACCCTCGGCAGGGTGACGGTCCGATCTCCCCACAGGGCGTGGAGACAGGAGGCCAACGGTTCCTCGACGCGCTCGCGGAGGAACTGCGGGCAGACCCGGACGCCTTCGGCCTCCGCGACACGATGCGCGACGGCGCCGACCAGCTGGTCCACGCTATGAACGAGCTACGGCGCGACCTGGCCGCGTTCGGTCCGCCACCACCGGAGTGGGCCGGCTCCGGCGCCGACTGGTTCATGTCGGAGTTCGTGACCACGGTGGCCGGCGAGCGCACAGGCATCGTCGACGCGTTCGTCCGCCGCAGCGCCACCCGGTGCGCGGAGAAGCTGCTGGACGATCCGCGCGTGCGAGAAGCAGTAACGGGCGAGGCCCGTTCGTCCAGCCTGGCCATGGACCTGTTCTGCGCGGTGTACACGTTCTTCTTCGCCGACGTCGTGACGGAGTTCGCCAAGGCGGCGGTCGCAGAACAGGTCAAGCTGGCGCTGCCGGGCCTGGTGATCATCGACCCGGGCGGTCAGATCCCGGACTGGATCGGCGAGAAGGTCGCCGCGTGGATCCCGAACCCGTGTGAGGAGCAGGGCAAGGACGAAGGCGGCCGCTCGGCGGCCGAACTGGCTTCGGATCTCGTGCGCGACAACGTCGACCGAGCACTCGGGCTTGCGAACGGGACAGAGGCATGATGGTCGAAACACGCAGGTTCGAGTTCGCCGACCTCATCACCTCGCGGTTTCCACACTCGCCAACAGGCTTGCCGACCTCGACTCGGCGGCACGGGTCCTCACAGAACCGACCCGATACGCAGTTGTGAACTCCTGACATCGGCCAGGGCGGGCAGCGGGGCTCCTCCCCGCTCCTGCACGCCACGTGGTCATCGGATTGTCGACACGCCAGACCCCGGTCCTTGTGTTGATGCCGCGTGGAGGCATACTCGCTGCGGTGAGCCCAGTGAGTCGTGGACGGAAACCCAAGAAGCGCAACAAGTCCGTAGGGCGGCCCGCGCCTGTCAGACTGGTTACCGACACGGAGCCGTGTGACTGCCCGGCCTGCGCCGGCCCGCCGGTCGAGCTGTCCGAGCTGGTCGACGGAATACTCGTCGACGTCGCGGACGACGCCCTGCCAGCCGACCCGATCGCGGCCGAGTTCGGGGCGGCGCTGTTCGTCGCCATGTGCGAGCTGGCCGGTGAGGAGTACGAGGACGCGCTGGCCGACGGGTTCGTGCCCGAGTTCGAGTCACGGGCGGACCCCGCTGCGCTGATCATGCTGCTGGCGCTCGGTTCGGTCTGTGACGGTCGGGCTGGGGACGCCGCGAGGACCGCGGCGAGTCGGATGGTCGGCGCCGGGGTCGAGCCGCCCGGCTGGGCCGCCGAGCTGACCGAGCCGGTGTCGGTCGGCGACTGCTGGCGACTCGCTGATCCCGACGGCACCGGGGCCATGCTGATCTGCTCCTTCGACCGGGCGGGTCGACCGCATGTTTTCACCGTCAGCGTCGATCACACCGACTGCGGCGCGGCCGTGAACATCGAGCTGCTCGACGCCGAGGGGCTGCCGCGGGCGATGGAGCTGGTACGGCAGTCCGAGGTCGCGGTCAGCGAGGAGCGGCTGGACCCGGCGGAGCTGCGTTGGCAGGTCGAGTGCGCCCTCGACGCGCGCGCGGTGCACGACGCGGGGGAGTTGCCGTTCGACGAGGACGGTTTGCCGGACTACTACCCCTTGGCCGTGCAGCTCCGGGCCCGGCTGCGTGCGCTGCCCGACTCCACCAAGCCCAAACCACCGCACGACGACCCGCTGACGTCGTTTCCGCGCCTGCTGGACGCGTGGTCGTCGCGCCTCGTGCCGCCGAAGCCGACCGGTCCGGCGCCGGTCTACCAGCTCAAGGTGGGGCTGAAGGGGGCGAAGCCGCCGGTCTGGCGGCGGCTGGAGGTGCCCGCCGACATCGGTCTGGACCGGCTGCATGTGATCATCCAGGTCGCGTTCGGCTGGGACGGCAGCCACCTGCACGCCTTCGAGACGCCTTATGGCGACTTCGGGATCGCCGACCCCGAACTTGGTCACCAGCCGGCCGAGGAAGTGTCGCTGGCACAGGTGTTGCCCGGCGAGCGCGAGAAGATCACCTATCTGTACGACTTCGGTGACGACTGGCGGCACGAGATCGTCGTGGAGAAGGTGCTCGACCCCGACGAGTCGGTGACCTATCCGCGCTGCACGGGCGGGCGCCGGGCCACCCCACCGGAGGACTGCGGCGGCATCTGGGCCTACGCCGACCTGCTGGACGTGCTCGCCGACCCGGCACACCCCGAACACGCCAACAGCCTGGATTGGCTGGGGCTCGACAGCGCCGCCGAGTTCGACCCGGCAGCCTTCGACGCCCCGGCGATCACGAAGTCATTGTCGAACCTGCCCTGACTCCGGCGGCGGACACCAGCCGCCCGTAACCCGGGTGGCGCCGACGCGACCGTCGCCCTGCCACTCGAACCTGACCGGGCGTTGGTATGGCCAGATCTCACCGTGGTGGAGCGAAGAGTCTGGCGAGATAGTTCTGGGTGCGCGACGTCCGACGCCGAGGTACCGGCCCACCTACGACTCCGAACGCGCGGCCGCCGACTACATCGTCTGGCTGCGTGCGGGCAACGAGCAGTGAGCGCTCAAGGCGCACTTGGCATCCTGGGTCTGCGTCGTCGGAACGGCGCTCCGTGCATGACGTCAGGAGCGAGACTGGCTCGTATCGGAGCCGTAGCGTAGTCCGTCGATGAGGAGCGCGACCATGCGCCGGCTGTAGGCGGTTCCCTCCTCGCTCAGGGGCATGCAGAGGTTGGAGACGGCGTACAGGAGGTCTTTGGGGCTGATGTCGCTGCGGATCTGGTTGGCGGCGGCGGCTGCTTCGAGCAGTGACCCGAGGGCAGGTCCGAGTCGCTGCATGAAGTAGTCGGGTAGGGCGTCGAACGCCGGATCGCCCGAGTGAAGAGCTGTGGCGAGTCCTCGTTTGGTGGCGAGGAACTCGGCGTAGCGGTGGAGCCACTTCGCGAGTGCTGTTCCTGGCTCGTGCGCCGCGGTCAGCGCCGGGCCCGCGTCGGCGCAGGCATCTATCTCGCGCTGAAGCACGGCTTTGACCAGGTCTGAGCGTTGCGGGAAGTGCCGGTACAGCGTTCCGACTCCGACGCCGGCCAGATCGGCGATCTCTTTCGCGGGTGCGTCCACGCCTGATGTGCCGAAGACGATCTTCGCTGCTTCGAGCAGGGAGTCGATGTTGCGTTGCGCGTCGGCGCGCAGCCGACGCGGCGCGCGTTCGGGTGCGCCCGGACCCGCTGAGCCGGTCGAGTCGACCCTGGTCGGCGCCGTGTTCTCCGTCACGACTCTCCTTCGCTTGCTAACCGGAAAGCCCTTCCGTATAGTTCTGGAAGAACGTTCCGCTTCGGTCCAGGGTACGGCATCGACAGAGCGCTCACCACACCTCGACCACAACCTCAGGAGAAGCAGTATGCGGTATCGCACCCTCGGCCGGACCGGCATCAAGGTCAGTCCGTACGCGCTCGGCGCCATGATGTTCGGGGCTGTCGGCAACCCCGACCACGACGACTCGATCAAGATCATCCACAAGGCCCTGGACGCGGGGATCAACGTCATCGACACCGCCGACATGTACTCCCACGGCGAGTCCGAGGAGATCGTGGGCAAGGCCCTCACGGGGCGCCGCGACGACGTCGTGCTCGCCACCAAGGCCCGGTTCCCCGTGAACTACGACCCCAGCGGCGCCACCCCGGCTGTTCCCAACCGGTCGGGCGCCTCACGCCTCTGGCTGGTCCGCGCCCTGGACGGCTCGCTGCGCCGCCTGGGCACCGACTACGTCGACCTGTTCCAGATTCACCAGCCCGACCCCGACACCGACATCGAGGAGACCCTCTCGGTGCTCACCGACCTGGTGCGGGCCGGCAAGGTCCGGGCCATCGGCACCTCCTCCATGCCCGCCTCGAACATCGTCCAGTCCCACTGGGTCGCCGAGCGGCGCGGCCTGATCCGGCTGCGCACCGAGCAGCCTCCGTACTCGATCCTCAACCGCGGCATCGAGCGCGAGGTCCTTCCCGTAGTCCAGGAGTACGGCATGGGCGCCCTGGTCTGGAGCCCGCTCGCCGGGGGCCTGCTGACCGGCCGCTACCGCAAGAGCCAGCAGAACACCACCCACCGGTCCCAGTTCGGCTTCCAGCACCTGATCGACGAGCGCCGCCTGGACGCCGTCGAGCAGCTCATCCCGCTCGCCCAGGACGCCGGGATCCCGTTGACCCACCTGGCCATGGCCTTCGCGATCGCCCACCCCGGCGTCACGTCCGCGATCATCGGGCCGCGCACCGTGGAGCACCTCGACGACCTCCTCGCCGGCCTCGACGTCACGCTCACCAACGAGATCCTCGACCGGATCGACGAGATCGTGCCACCAGGCACCGACATCGGCAGGCTCGACATGGCCTACAACCCACCCGCCATCGAGCACGCGCGGCTGCGCCGCCGGCCCGTCGACGAACGCGCCGCCGCCTGACCCATCCCCGCATCGCTCCCGTACGGCGGGCGCACCCGCGGCGCCCGCCGTGCCCCCGAAACCCCAGAACAGAACATGGCCAACTCACCGCGAAAGGACTGAGGTCAGCCAGCTGGACCTCCTCGACCCGACGTCGATCGACGCCTTCGCGGCCCGCTATCTCGATTCCGGCCGTCCGCTCCACGTCCTGATCAACAACCTGCGAGCGGTGGCCAGCCGCGCCCGACCGCGATCGGAAACCACGCTCGCGACCATCCCCCGATCGCCACCGCGACCCCGGGATACAACTGCCCGACAGCGGCGAGCCCCGCGGTCACCGACGCGCGCCGCTGGGTCACCCCGGCCAAGCTGCGGGCCGATCCCGTCAGGAGGCATCAGGTCGACCTCGCCCGCTAATGCTTCCGCACGAACCCGCTCTTCGAGACGGGGGCGGAGCGATACGCATGGCTGAACGACGTCGTCTGCGTAGGATCGGGGTACCTGATCGAAGGCGGGATCGCTTACCGGATCTCCCAGGTCCTCCGAAGGGCGATGCGGCGCCCCATCGCCAGAAGGTGGACACATGATCGAGCTCATCCGTTCCAACGACCCGGTGCTGATCTCGTTCGTCACCTCGCTCCTCGAGGATGCGAAGATCGCGCACTCCGTGGCCGACTCGCACATGAGCGTGATCGACGGGTCGATCAACGCGGTGGCGAACCGGGTGATGGTCGCCGAGGATCGGCACGACGAGGCCCGGGCGCTCCTCAACGATGCCGGGGTGCCCGTCGGCGACGGGTGAGGACTCTCGACGGGTTCGGACGCAAGTTACTCCAAGGCGCGTAGTGACTGGACGCGCGATGGCAAGTATAACTTGTTCTAGTCCGTCGAGAGTGAGGAACCTCACATGAGCGGCGATGTGGCGTGCGGTAACCGTTCCAAGCACATCTCGCGTAGGAGCTTCCTGGCTGGAACTGGTTCTATCTTGGGGGTCGCGGCTCTCGGCAGCCACACCGCGGCGGCGTCGATCGGCGACGGGGCCCGCGTGCCGGCCCTGGTGATCGGCACGGGATACGGCGGCTCCGTGGCCGCGTTGCGGCTCGCGCAGGCGGGCGTCGACGTGCACATGATCGAGATGGGCATGGCCTGGGACACACCCGGCGCGGACGGCAAGATCTTCGCCAACACGACCAGCCCGGACGGCCGGTCCTACTGGCTGCGCACAAAGACCAAACAGCCGCTCAGCAACTTCCTAGGCTTCCAGATCGACCGGGACATCCCCCGCTACACGGGGATCCTCGACGCCGAGGAGTTCGGCGGCATCACCGTCTACCAGGGCCGCGGCGTCGGCGGCGGGTCGCTCGTCAACGGCGGCATGGCGGTGACCCCGAAGCGGGAGAACTTCGCCGCCATCCTCCCGTCGGTCGACGCCGAGGAGATGTACGGCACCTACTACCCGCGCGCCAACGCCGGGCTCGGGGTCGGCACCATCGACCCGGCCTGGTTCGACACCACCGACTGCTACCAGTACGCCCGGGTCGGCCGAAAGCACGCCCAGCGCTCCGGCTTCCCGTTCGTCTTCGTGCCCACCGTGTACGACTGGGACTACATGGAGCGGGAGGCGGCCGGCACGGTCCCCAGGTCCGCACTGGCCGGCGAGATCCTCTACGGCAACAACTACGGCAAGAAGTCCCTGCGGAAGACCTACATCGCCCAGCTCGAGGCGACCGGCCGGGTCACCATCTCGCCGTTGCACAAGGTCACCTCGGTCGCCCCGGCGAGCGGCGGCGGGTACACGGTCGTCATCGACCAGCTCAACTCCAGCGGCGACACCACGGCCACCAAGACCGTCACCGCGGACCGGGTGTTCTTCGCGGCCGGCAGCGTCGGCACCAGCAAGCTTCTCGTCACGCTGAAGGCCACCGGCGCGCTACCCAACCTGAACAACGAGATCGGCAAGAGCTGGGGCGACAACGGCAACGTCATGTGCGGCCGCGCCAACCACCTGTGGGACCCGACCGGCAGCCTCCAGTCCGCCATTCCCACGGGTGGCATCGACAACTGGACCGCCGGCGGCGCGTTCGCGGAGGTGGCGCCACTGCCGACCGGGATCGAGACCTGGGCCTCGTTCTACCTGTCGATCACCAAGAACCCCAACCGCGCCGAGTTCTCCTGGAACGCCGCGACGGGCAAGGTCGACCTGAGCTGGCAGACCGCATGGAAACAGCCGTCCATCAACGCCGCGAAGACGATCTTCGACAAGATCAACGCGAAGGAGGGGACGATCTACCGGACCGACCTCTTCGGCGTCTACAAGATCTGGGGCGACCACCTCACCTACCACCCGCTCGGCGGCGCGGTGCTGAACAAGGCCACCGACAACTACGGCCGCCTCGCCGGCTACCCAGGCCTGTACGTCATCGACGGCGCGCTGGTTCCGGGCAACACCAGCGTCAACCCGTTCGTCACGATCACCGCGCTCGCCGAGCGGAACATCGAGAAGATCATCGCCACCGACCTGTGACGCGCCTCAGTGCTGGGGCAGCACGCACGCGACGTCGAGCCCCAGCACGTGGTTGAGCCGGCCGAACGCCAGCCAGGAGCCGATGCTCATGCTCAGCTCCACGATCTCCGGCTGGCCGTAGTACGCGGTCATCCGGGCCCAGAACTCGTCGTCGATGCCGTGGTGGTCCAGGGCGTACCGCTCGGCGTACTCGGCGGCCAGCCGGGTGCGGTCGTCGAACGCGTCGGAGGTGCGCCACTCGGTGACCGCGTCGAGGAACTCCGCCTCGACCTTCTCCCCGTCCCGCTCGGTGCGCCAGTCGAGGCAGAAGACACACCCGTTGATCTGCGCGATCCGCAGCCGCGCGGCCTCGAACTCGCGGAGCCCGAGGGTGCTGTCGGCGTACACCGCCATGGAGAACCTCGACGCGGCGATCCCGATGCCGGGGACCATCTCGCCCCACACGTACCCGATCGGGTCCTTGCCCTCGGGGATGTCGATGTTCATCGCGGTGTCCTTCCGAGCGTGCCGGGGCGCAGCGGGACGTCGAGCGCGTCGTAGAGGCCGGGTTCGGCGTCCACGAGCCAGTCGATGGCGCTCACCAGCCGGCCGACCGCGGTGGCGTTCCCGCCCGCGGACCGGTTCTCGCCCTCGTCGGTGGCCTCGACCGTGACCTCGATGCGCGGCCGGCCCTCGATGACCACCCGGTGCGCCCCGTCGCCGTTCGGGGGCGTCGGCCAGTCCGGGGCGCAGGAGGCGTGGATGCGCGTGACGTGCTCGATGACGATGCGGGCCTCGCCGTCGACGATGCCCTGCACCTCGAACCGGACCGCCCCCTGGGTCCCGGCCTCGAACTCACCCATCGTGCGGGTGCTGACCGTGGCGTCGAGCGGGCGCCGGTCCAGGGTCTCGCGGATCTCGTCGAGCTCGACGCCGAGTGCCCTGGCCATCAGCCGGACCTGCCCGCCCCACACCATGGTCGGCACCGTCGGCAGGAGCATCGGTGGCTGGTAGTCCATCGGCTGGCCCATGCCCACCAGGTACCGGACCGAGTCGGGCTGGTCGTAGGTGGAGTAGTCGAAGATCTCCTGGCAGCGGATCACGTCCACAGTGGTGCCGAGCCCGCTGATCAGCAGCGGCAGCACGTCGTTGCCCCAGCCCGGGTCGACGCCGGAGACGAACAGCGAGCCGCCGCCGGACGCGATGGCCGCCAGCACCGGTTCCCGCAGCTCCGGCGGGGCATTGCGCTGGTCGTAGAGCGCGTACACCGACGGCGTGGCGACCACCGCGCCGGCCCGGATCGCCCTGGTGATGTCGGCGAGTGCCTCGCCGGGACGGATGTCACCGGACGCCGCGTACACCACCGCCCGGGGACTGGCGGCCAGCACGGCGTCGACGTCGTTCGTGGCCGCGACTCCCAACTCGTGGCCGAGCCCGCCGAGATCGCCCGCGTCGCGGCCGACCTTGTCGGGACTGTGGACGAGCACGGCCGTGAGCTTCAACGCCGGATGGGCCTCGACGGCCCGGACGGCCGCCCGCCCGACGTTGCCCGTACCCCAGACAACAGTGGCGATCATCCTTCGAGGCTAACGAGACACCGGATCGGTGCATAGTGTTCGCGACCCCGGACGAGCGACTTTTCGTTGCGGTCGTGGGATTTTCCCGGTCTCGATCAGTCCTGGGCCGGTGGGCGTCGTCGGCCTGCCGGTCGCCTGTCGGTGCCGGCGGCTACCGTGGCCGGGTGCGGCTCGTGACGTGGAACGTGAACTCGGTCAAGCAGCGGATGCCCCGGTTCCTGCCGTGGCTCGACCAGCGGCAGCCCGATGTCGTCTGCCTGCAGGAGACCAAGGTGCCCGACGACACGTTCGGCGAGCTCCTCGACGACGAGCTCGCCGACCGGGGCTACCGGGCGGCCGTGCACGGCGAGGCCAGGTGGAACGGCGTAGCGATCCTGTCCCGGGTGGGGCTGGACGACGTGGTACTGGGGGTCGAGGGGGCGCCCGGCTTCCCCGACCCCGAGGCGCGTGCCGTCGCCGCCACCTGCGGAGGGGTCCGCGTCCACTCGCTGTACGTGCCCAACGGGCGCGAGCCCGACTCCGACCACTACCGGTACAAGCTGGCCTGGCTCGCCGCGCTGCGGGAGGTCGTGGCGGCCGGCCCGGAGAACGCGATCGTCTGCGGTGACATGAACATCGCACCCACCGACGCCGACGTGTTCGACCCCGCCGCGTACGTCGGGCAGACCCACGTGACCGAGCCCGAACGCGCCGCGCTCGCCGAACTGCAGGCGCTCGGGCTGCGCGACGTCGTCCGCGAACGCTGGCCCGACCAGCGCGTGTTCACCTACTGGGACTACCGCGCCGGCATGTTCCCCAAGAACCTCGGTATGCGGATCGACCTCGTGCTCGCCTCCGCCCCGGTCGCCGGCCGGGTCAAGGCGGCGTGGGTGGATCGCCTGGCGCGCAAGGGAACCGGGCCGAGCGACCACGCGCCGGTCGTCGTCGACCTGGACGAGGCGCCGGACGGCGACATCGGGCCGGTCGTCCCGCCGCCGTCGGCGCCCTCGGTCAGGCGCGGGTCGTTCCGGTTACCCCAGGCGCGCTGACGGGACATCGACGCGACGGCGGCCCGGCCGGCCTCGGCGGCTCGCGCGGACGACCGTGGTCGGCTCTCGCGGAGCTTGCCGGGACGGATCCTGTCGAGGTGGGCGGGTCCGGCGGCCATGCCGAGGCGTGGCGAGATCACCCGTGGCGGCGGAGCACCCGAGGCGGGTTGCTACCCAGGTACGGCATCGCCCCTCCCCGGCCCGCCGATCACAAGTCGTTGAAAGGAGTCGCGTAGGCGAAGTCACCACGAAGCGCAGGCGTGTAGGCGCCCAGCGGGCGGGCCTGGAAGTGGTCGCCCCACTCGGCGACCGGTGGGGTGATGCCCAGCTCGGTAGCCGGGCGGAAGCCGAACCGCGGGTAGTAGTCCTTGTGGCCCAGCAGCACGACGATCGGCTCGTCGATGGCCTCCGCCGCGCCGAGCACCGCGTGCATCAGAGCGGCGCCGACCCCGGAGCGCTGGCGGTCGGGGAGCACGCCGAGCGGGCCCAGACCCAGCGCGGGCGTCCCGGCGATGTGGGCTCGGGTGCAGACCACGTGGCCGACCACCTCGTCGCCGTCCAGGGCCACCAGTGACAACGCCGGCAGCCAGCCTTCGTCCGCCCGAAGGGACGTGACGAGCTTGGCCTCCAACTCGGTCTCGAACGCGCCGCGGTGCACCGCGAAGATCGCGTCGACGTCAGCAGGGGTCTCGCGCCTGATCAACACGGCGGTCACTGTCGCACAACAGGCTCCGTCGGGGCATCTGGGTTTGCCCGCAGTGCCAGCAGTTCGGGCGCGAGGATCACCACGGCACCCGGCTCGACGCGGACGAGGCCGCCGGCGGCCAGCGTGCGCAGTGCGCGGTTGACCGACACCCGGGTCATGCCGATCGCCTCGGCGAGGCCTTCCTGAGCGCCCGGCAGGACGACCCGGCTGCCGTTCGTGCCGGCCGCGCGGACCAGCCACGCGGCGGTGCGCGTGACGGCGTCGGCGAAGCTCGCGAGCACGAGGTCGTCCTGCTGGTCACGCAGCTGACCGGCGAGGTGGGTGAGCACGTGGTGGCGCGCGGCAGGTACGTCGTCCAGTACCGCGAGGAACTCGGCGGCCGGAACCGGCCGGATGCGGGATCGAGCGCCGGCCAGCCAGGTCGCGGTGTGGCCGCCGCCGTCGAGTACCGCCGCCTTGTCCACCGCGCAGGGTGCGGCGAACTCGCCGAGGCGCCGCCGGCGGCCGGTCGCCGTGTCGTGGACGGCGGTCACCCCGCCGGTCTCGACGACGATCAGGTGGGTGGCCGGCTCGCCCCGCACCGCGAGCACCGTGCCGGCAGCGACGGTACGGGCGGGTGCCGCCGCGGCGAGTCGTTCGAGCCGTTGGGGGGTCGAGGGTTGCCAGCAGCGGCACGTCGGCGAGTCCGGCCATGCCCGCAGTATCGCGTGATACAGCGGGCGCCGCGGCCGGACGCCTAGCGTCGCGGCATGCACGTGATCGAACTGCGCTTCGACGACGATCCGCGACGGCTCGCCGCCCGGCCCGCGCACCGCGAGCGGCTCGCCGCCTTGCATGCCGAGGGGCGTCTCCTGCTGGCCGGCCCGTGGGCCGACGGCTCGGGTGCCCTGCTGGTGTTCCGCGACGACCCGGCCGTCGAGCTCACCACGGATCCGTACTACGCGACGCCGGGCGTGACGGTACGTGCCGTGCGGGAGCTGCTGCCAGTGGTGCCCGACTAGTCCTCAGTGGACTGAATCCTGGGCACCATCTCGCGGACGATCGACAGCAGCGACGTCGCCAGCACCATCTGCACCTGGTCGCGGCTCAAGGCCCCGCGCACCAACCACTCCCGCGCCGTGGCCTTCACCAGGCCGCCGTAGGCACGGATCAGCGCACGCAGCTCCTCGCGGTGCGCGACCGCGTCGGAAAGTCCGGTCGCCTCCAGCACCCGGTCGGCGGCCAGCTCGTCGGCCTCGGCCAGGATGCGGGCGACCTCGGTGTCCACGCCTTCCGCACCGATCGCGGCCAGCCACGTCTTGCTGTGCCGGGAGATCCCGTCGAGGAACCAGGTCACCGAGCTGTCCACCCGCTCCTCCAGGGTTCCCTTCGGCAGCCGGTCGACGGCAAGCTGCGGGATCGTCACCATCCGGCGGACGACCTCCAGGTAGAGATCCCGCTTGGTGCCGAAGTAGTGGTTGATCAGGCCGCGGGCGACACCGGCGCGGTGGGCAAGCTCCGTCGTCGACACTCCCGCGTAAGGGCGCTCGCCGAACAGCTCGATCGCGCACGCCAGGATCTGCTCCCGGCGCTCGTCCGGCTCCAACCGCCGCCACCGCGGCTCCGCCGCGCTCATCTCGGCACCACCGTCCGAAAGTCCGACACCGCAAGCGTTTTCGTGCGGCGGTGGTACTCCGTCACCAGGCCCGGCCAGTTCGTCGACACCCGCCCGGCGCCCTCGCGGTACCAGCTGTGGCAGGTCGTCCATGCGGTGTTCGCCAGGCGTTGCTGCATCTCCCCGTCGTACCGGTCGGCGACGTCCGGGCGAACGTCCAACCCGGACCCATGGGTGGCGATGTGCCGGATCGCCTGGCGGATGTAGCGGGCCTGCCGCTCGAGCATGTACACGATCGACCCCGCGCCGAGGTTGGTGTTCGGTCCGTACATCAGGAACATGTTGGGAAACCCGGGAACCGTCATGCCCAGGTACGCCCGCGCGCCGCCGGCCCACGTCGAGCCGAGGTCGACGCCGGCGAGGCCGCGGACCTTGATCGGCGCGAGGAAGTCCGTCGCGGTGAACCCGGTCCCGTAGACGATCACGTCGGCGTCGTGCGTGACACCGTCGGCGGTACGGACGCCGGACGGGGTGACCGAGTCGATCGCGGACGTCTCGACGTGCACGTTCGACTGTTGCAGCGCGGGAAAGTACTCGTTGGAGAACAACACGCGCTTGCAGCCGATCCGGTAGTCCGGCGTCAGCTTCGCCCGCAACGCCGGGTTGGGAACCTGCTTGCGGAGGTGGTGCAGCGAGAGCCACTCGACCGTCCGGGTGATCGTCCGGTTCCCGATGACACCCAGCGTCGCGATCTCGCACACCGTCCAGAAGTACGCCCGCTCCGCCTGCTGTGTCACCGGAAGCCGGCGGAACAGTCTCTTGTGCCAGCCGCGGTACTGCTTGTCCGGCTTCGGCACCAGGTACGGCGCGGACCGCTGGAACAGCGTCAGCCGCGCCACCGACGGTTGGATCGCCGGCACGAACTGGATCGCGCTCGCCCCCGTGCCGATCACCGCCACCCGCTTGCCGGTGAGATCCACCGAATGGTCCCAGCGGGCCGAGTGGAAGCTGTCGCCGGTGAACGACGCCATCCCCGGAAGGTCCGGCATGGACGGTCGGGACAGCTGGCCGACCGCCGGCACCAGCACGTCGGCCTCCAGCACCTCGCCGGTACCGGTCTCGACCACCCACCGCGCCCGATCCGCGTCCCACGACGCGCCGGTCACCTCGGTGCCGTAGCGGGGACGGATGCCGTGGCGCGCGGCGACCCTGGCGAGATAGTCCTTGATGTCGGCCCGCAGCGAGAAGCGCATCGGCCACGTCGGGTTCGGCGCGTAGGAGAACGAGTAGTACGGCGAAGGGATGTCGCAGCCCGCGCCGGGGTAGGTGTTCTCCCGCCACACCCCGCCCAGCTCGGCGGCCTTCTCCAGCACCGTGACGTCGGTGAACCCGGCCCGGCGCAGCTCGACGGCCATCCCGATGCCGCCGAAGCCGGCGCCGATGATCAGAACGGACGGCACGGCACGCCTCCGTTCTGTTGGCGATCGGTCAACAAAGCGCAGTATAGGGAGCTAACGACCGTAGTCGAGCCTCGTGAACTGGTCCGCCGCGGCCGCCAGCTCGTCGTCGGACAGCAGCCGGGGCGGACCGAGCGCGGCCGCGCGCCGGTAGACCTCGGCCAACCACTCCACGGTCTCGAGCCGCCCGCACGCCTCCGAGATGCTCACGCCGTAGGCAACCGAGCCGTGGTTGCGCATCAGCGCCGCCGCCCGGCCGTCGAGCGCGGCGAGCACGTTGTCGGCCAGCTCCGGGGTCCCGAACGTCGCGTACTCGGCCACCCGCAGCACGCCGCCGAGCCGGACCGTCATGTAGTGGATCGGCGGCAGGACGTCGTGCGTGCAGCCGACCGCGATCGACGACGGCGAGTGCGCGTGCGCGACCGCCCGCGCGCCGGTCCCGCGGTAGATCGCCAGATGCAGCGGCAGCTCGGAGGTCGGCGTCAGCTCCCCGTCGAGCACGGTGCCGTCCAGGTCCACGACCGGCAGCGCGGCCGGCGTCAGCGCACCGAGGTCGGTGCCGGACCCGGTGACCACCAGGTGGTCGCCGACGCGCACGGACAGGTTGCCCGCGGTGCCGATGACCAGCCCGCCCTCGGCGAGGCGGCGCCCGGCGGCGGCCACCAGCTCGCGCTCATTCTCGTACAACCGAACTCCCCACCAGCGTTCTGAGTTGCGAGAGTAGCTCGCTGCGGCTGGTGGCGCCGAGGCGTTGGCGCATCCGGGCGACGTGGTGCTCGACGGTCTTCGCGGAGATGAACAGCCGGTCGCCGACGTCCTTGTAGGTCAGGCCGGACACCACCAGTTCGGCCACCTGCAGCTCGCGCTCGCTCAGGTTGACCTCGGCCGGCATCTCGACCGCCGCCGCCTCGGCCGCCGATATGTCCGATGTGGACACTCGACGGGCGGCGATCGGCTTGCCCTGCAGTATTCGCGCGCAGTCCAGCAGGCGGACCATGGCCGCCCGGTCGGTTGTCTTCGTGGCCGCCCGGCCGGCGAGCCGGGCCGCGTCCCAGGTGAAGCCGGCACCGTGCAGCCCGCGGGCCGCCTCCTCGACCGCGTCCGGGTCGACCTTGCCGTCGGTGAGGTCCAGCCAGCAGCGCGCGGCCCCGGCCACCGTGCCGAACTGCTCGTCGCGCGCGGCCGCCCGGGACAGCGCATCGGCGTTCTCCTCCGCGGCGTCGCGCTGGTCGGCGATGATCGCCGCGTGCAGGCCCGCCCACCACAGCGGCGTCGCCCACAGCGGCGGGTCGCCGAGGCCGGCGAGCAGCGCATGGGCCTGCTCGAGGTGGGTCGCGAGCCGGTTCTCGTCGCGCAGCCGGGCGGCGGCCACGGTCAGCTCACCGAGCGGCAGGAACGTGAACAGGTCGACGGGATGGCGCAGCACCGCCTCGCCGGCCTGCAGCCACGCCCGGCCGAGTGTCGCGGCGTCGCCGGCGCGGCGGGCCAGGCCGAGCTCGATCGCCACGGCGAACAACCAGTCGCGCGGCTCGAGCGTCCGGCCGGCCCGGCGGACCGCGGCCAGGCCTTCGCCCGCGGCGGTCAGGTTGCCGCGCACCATGGAGATCCACGCCAGCAGCAGCCGATGCCGGGTCGCGAGCGGCACGCCGCCGGTTCCGGCCGCGATCGCCCGCTCCAGCAGCGAGGTCGCGGTGCCGAGCTCGCCGTAGTGCAGTGCGAGGATCGCGCCCAGCGCGGCCGGGCTGTCCGGAAGCAGCACGCCGCGGCCGACCGGCTCGAGCGTCCCGGCGGCGCGGACCAGCATCGACAGCGCGGTCGTCGGCGTGCCGCTGACGGACTCCTGCAACCCTTGCGCCATCAGGGAGATCGCGCTCGACAGCGATGTCGGCGGGCCGTCGAGCTCACGCGTGTCGGCCTTGTCGCCGACGCCGATCGTCGCGAGCGTGCCGAAGTGGTGCGCCACGGGCGTGCCGGCCCAGCGGTAGAGCTGCGCGCTGCGGGCGAGCTGGCCGCGATGGGCGAGCGCGGTGGCGGCCACGGTCGCCGCGTCCCCGCGGTGCGGCGCGTCCTCGGTGGTGATCACCAGGTCGGCCAGACGCAGTGCGCCGTCGAGGTCACCGGCGAGCGCGAGTGCCTCCGCGCGGCGGGCGCCGACCTCGGCGGCCGGGCGGCCCGCGGTCACCGCGGCCGCGTAGAGCCGGGCGGCGAGCGCCGGGTCGCTCGGCAGCGCCTCACCGGCGGCGGACTCGAACGCCGCGGCCGCGCCGGCGCCGCCGATGCCGGTCGTCGCGAGTGGACGCATGAGGGGGAGGACCTGGCCGCCGCGGGCGAGCTGCAGCTCGGCGAGGCGTTGGCGCATCCAGGCGCGGCGCTCGACCGGAACGAGCGCGCGGACGGCGCGCTGCGCGATCGGCAGGAGGGCGCCCGCGGTGCCGACGAGCCCGGTCGCGCGGGCGGCCTCGACGACATCGTGCACGGCGTCGGTCTCGAGAAGGTCGACCAGCAGGTCGAGGTGCAGGCCGACGCCCGCGTCCGCGGCGAGCAGGAAGCGGAGCACGTCGTCGTCGAGGCGGGCGAGCTCGGGCCGGAACTCGGCGAGCGCGGTCGCCGGCACGTCGGGCTCGGTGGCGACGGTGCGGGCCAGCCGGTCGACGAAGGCCGGCACGCCGCCGGTCTGGGTGTGCGCGAACTCGACGAACCGGTCGGTGCGCAGCCGGACGGGGAGCGCGGCGCGGACCTGGGCGGCGTCGAACGGGGCTGGGAGCAGCTGGTCCTGGGTGAGGTCGAGGAGGTCGGCGAGCGCGGCGGTGCGGGGCCACGGCCGGGCGGCGACGACGAGCCGGGTGGTGGCGGCGTGCCGGCGGAGGGCGTGGAGGTCGGCGTCGTCGAGCAGGTGGGCGTCGTCGACGAGCAGGACGGCGGCCGGCCGGTCGAACGGCGGCAGCGCGCGGTGCGGCTCGGTGCCCGTGGTGGCGTGGATTGCGCGGCCGAGGTGGTGCAGCAGGGTGGTCTTGCCGTACCCACCCGGCGCGATGATGCCGACGTGCGCGCCCCGCGGATCACCGGCGACCGCGGCGAGGTGCGCGGCGGTGGCCCGGTCGAGGATCGGCTCGGTGCTCATCCGGCGTCCCTGCCGTGCCGAGGCTCGTTCGCGACCTCGACCGCACCGTCGACCGCACCGTCGACAGAGCCCTCGCGGGGGGCGGCCCGATGCCGGGAGAGGTTCTGGTCGAACGCGCTGTCCTCGGTCCGCCGCCGCGCCAGGCTCTCGTTGAAGCCGCTGTCTTCGGACCGGCGGGCGGCGAGGTTCTGGTTGAAGCCGCTGTCTTCGGACCGGCGGGCGGCGAGGTTCTGGTGGAAGCCGCTGTCTTCGGACCGGCGGGCGGCGAGGTTCTGGTGGAAGCCGCTGTCTTCGGA
>NZ_WHTD01000119.1 GCF_009379765.1 Actinophytocola sp.
CTCGATACTCGCCGCGACATACCGGGCCCGTCGTCCACGTTGATCCACAACGCGACAGACTCACAGATCGGCAGGTCAGACACATCACCGACACGCCTGACCTGTCCACCCCACCTCATGTGCGGAAGACGGGGCTAGCCAGAAACGCGCGCCCTAACCTGGTACGAATGCCACTACCCAGGAACAGGACGGTGGCGATGGTGGCGACGGACCGGACCGAGCTGGCCGCGTTCCTCCGCGCGCAGCGGGCGCGGCTGCAGCCGGCCGATGTCGGCCTGCCCACGGACGGCAGGCGCCGCCGGACACCGGGCCTGCGCCGCGAGGAGGTCGCGGAGCTCGCCGGGGTGTCGGACACCTGGTACACGTGGCTCGAGCAGGGCCGCCCGATCGCGGCGTCGGTCCAGGTCGTGGACGCGCTCGCCCGCGCGCTGCGGCTCGACCCCGACCAGCACCGGTACCTGCGCACGCTCGCCGGCCTCACCACGCCACGGGCCGAGACCGTCACCCTCGGCGGCGAGCCGCGGCTGCGCCGCCTCGTCGACGCGGCCACCCCGAACCTCGCGGTGGTCTACGACTGCCACCTCGACTTCATGGCGTGGAACACCGCCTACGTCCGGGTGCGGCACGACCCGGGTGCCATGCCGGCCGACCGGCGCAACCTGGTCTGGATGATGTTCACCGACGCCGAGAACCGCGCGCGGATGGCCCGCTGGGAACCCGCCGCCCGCTCGGTGCTGAGCCAGTTCCGCGCCGCCGTCGGCCGGGTCCCCAAGGATCCCCGGTTCGTCGAGCTGGTGTCCGCCTTGACCGAGGCGAGCCCGGAGTTCCGCGTGTGGTGGCCGGAGTACCCGATCCGCGACTTCAAGGCCGTGACCGTCGCCGTCGAGCACCCCGCGGTCGGGCGGATCGCCCTGGACATCTACCAGATGCGGCCCGTCGAGCACCCGGACCTGCTGTTCGTCCTCCAGATCCCGTCGACCGAGGAAGACCGGGCGCGAGTTCAGTCGCTCCTGTGACTTCGGCTCGGTGGTGGATTGGCTCGCTCCGCTCGCCCATCGCGGGTGGCTCACGGCTCGCTCCAGTACAGGCGGGTCGGGTTGTCGATCAGCAGGCGCCTGCGCAGGTCCTCGGTCGGCGCGATGCGCGGCACGAGGTCGACGAGCACGCCGTCGTCGGGCATGTGGCTCTTGAGGTTCGGGTGCGGCCAGTCGGTGCCCCACAGCACCCGGTCCGGGAACGCCTCGACCACCGCGCGGGCGAACGGGACGACATCGTCGTAGGGCGGCCCGGTCTTCGTGAGCCGGTCCGGGCAGGTGACCTTCGACCAGAACCGCGGGTGTTCCCGCAGCAACGTGAGGAACCGCGCGAACTCCGGGCCGTCGACGGGTTTCGTGACGTCCGGGCGGCCCATGTGATCGACGACGACCGTGGTCGGCAGCGAGGTGAGGAAGTCCCAGCGCTCGGCGAGGTCGGCGGCCTCGAGGTAGACGACCACGTGCCAGCCGAGTGCGGCGACCCGGTCCACGATGGAGCGGTAGTACGCGTCCGGCTCCGGGTCGGCCAGCCGCCGCACGAAGGTGAACCGGACACCCCGCACCCCGGCCTCGTGCAGCGCGGCGAGCTCGGCGTCGGTGACCTCGGCGCGGACGGTGGCGACTCCGCGGGCGCGGCCGCCCGCTGCACGCAGCGCGTCGACCAGGGCGCTGTTGTCCGCGCCGTGGCAGGTCGCCTGCACGATCACGTTCCGCGCCACACCGAGGAAGTCGCGCAGCGCGAACAGGTCGTCCTTGCCGGCGTCGCACGGCGTGTACCTGCGCTCCGGCGCGTACGGGAACGCCGCGCCGGGGCCGAAGACGTGGCAGTGCGCGTCGACCGTGCCGGCCGGCAGCCGGAACGTGGGCCGGGCGGGGTTCGGGTGGTAGGGCAGCCAGTCGGCGTCCGTCGTGAAGGCACCCTGTGACACTGGTTCGCTCGCGGGCTCGTTCACCGGCCTTGTTCCTTCAGGCGGGCGTCGAGCCGGGGGTAGGCCCGGCGCGCGTTGTGCTCGTAGACCTTCTTCTTGTCCGCCACCGGGATCGCGAGCGCGTCGACATAGCGGCGGGTGTCGTCGAAGTGGTGGCCGGTCCGTGGGTCGATGCCGCGGACCGCGCCGATCATCTCCGAGCCGAACAGGAGGTTGTCCGTGCCGATCACGTCGAACAGCAGGGTGATGCCGGGCTGGTGGTAGACGCAGGTGTCGAAGAAGACGTTGCGCATCACGTGGTCGTCGAGCGCCGGCCGGCCGAGCATGTCGGCGAGGCCCCGGTAGCGGCCCCAGTGGAAGGGCACGGCGCCGCCGCCGTGCGGGATGACCAACCGCAGCTCGGGCAGGTCGGCGAACAGGTCTCCTTGCAGCAGCTGCATGAACGCGGTCGTGTCCGCGTTGAGGTAGTGCGCGCCGGTGGCGTGGAAGTTGGCGTTGGTGCTCGCCGAGACGTGGATCATCGCCGGCACGTCCAGCTCGATCATGGCCTCGTAGAAGGGATACCAGCTCCGGTCGGTCAGCGGCGCGGACGTCCAGTGCCCGCCGCTGGGGTCGGGGTTGAGGTTGCAGCCGACGAACCCCAGCTCCTCGACGCAGCGCCGCAGCTCCGTGACCGAGTTGCCGACGGGTACGCCGGGGGACTGCGGCAGCTGGCAGACGCCGGCGAAGCGATCCGGGTAGCGGCCGACGACGCGGGCGACGAGGTCGTTGCAGGCGCGGGCCCACGCGGCGCTCGTGGCCTCGTCGCCGACGTGGTGGGCCATCGCGGAGGCGCGCGGGGAGAAGATCGTCAGGTCCACGCCACGCTCGGCCATCATGCGCAGCTGGCCGTTCTCGACCGACTCGCAGAGCTCGTCGTCGGAGATGGCGGGGTAGCCGCCCGCGTCCCCGGCGAGCTGGGCCTCGCGCCACGCGGTGTGCGCCGCGGGGGCGGTGGTGTAGTGGCCGTGACAGTCGATGATCATGTGAGGTTTCCCTTGTCGTGCAAGACATCGAGCAGCGGGAGCACCGCGTCCCGGTGGGTGGCCGTCCAGTCTTGGCGGCGGGCGATCGCCTCGGCCATCAGGGGATCGACGCCGGCCTCGGCGACGGTCCGTGCCGCCTCGCGAAGCTCCTCGGCGCGGCGCGTGCCGTGCCGCACCGAGCGGGAGATCATGTACTCCGCCAGCGCCGTCCAGTCCTGCGCCGGCAGCAGGTCCGACAGCGAGCCGAGCACCCGCTCCTCCACACCCCACGCCCGCGCGGTGAGCATCGACTCGGTCAGCAGCGACTCCACGCCCTTGATCACCACCGAGCGGCACAGCTTGGTGGCCGCGGCCGGGCCGACCGTGTCGGCGTAGGGCTCCAGGCCCGCGAAGCCGAGCGGCTCGGCGTACTCCGCGAACGCCGCGGCGTGCGGGCCGCCGAGCAGCATCGGCGCGGCCAGCCGCTTCGGCTCGATCGGCGACATGACCGCCGCCTCCACGTACCGCCCGCCGGCCCGCTCGATCACCGCGGCGGCGGCCTGCTTCTGGCTCGGCGAAGCGGAGTTCACGTCGAGGAACCAGGCGTCCTTCGCGAGCGCCGTGGCGGACTCGGCCGCGGCCAGCGTGCTGGCCGCGGTGACCGCGGAGATCACCAGGTCCGCCCGGTGGACCGCCTCGGCCGCCGACGCGTACGGCGTCTCGACCGCGATGTCCCACGGCCGGACCTCGGCCACCGGTCCCAGCTCCTCGGCGAGCACGGTGCCCACCTCGCCCAACCCGATCAACGCCACGACGGTCACGGCAGGAACACCTCGCCCCGCACCACCGCGCACGGCACCGCACGCCGGTCCATCACGCCTCCGCCGAGTCGGCATCGGCGCCCACGTAGCGCAGGCCGCGCTCGGCGAGCTTCTCGCGCATGCCGCGGACGTCCAGGCCCAGCTCGCCCGCGCACACCACCGGGCGTCCGCACGTCGCCGACCGTCTCCTTCACCGTGCCCTGCGCGCTGATCGCCGCCGACCACACGGGGAACCCCATGGTGGTCAGGTCGGCGACGTGCAGCATCCAGTTGTCGCCCGGCGGGACCCGGCAGGTGACCGCCGTGCCGGCGACGCCCCGGACCACCACACCCATCAGAACCACCGGTCCTCGTCGTCGCCCACCGTTGTCCGCATGTGGTCCCTCCTTCGTCGCGTCGGGCCTCTCGCCCGCGCGGTCCCACCCGACCTCGGCCTTCATTCTGCGGAAAGGTTTGTGGGGGCTCTAGTTCCCGAGCGCGGCCCAGCTGCGCTCGTCGCCCCAGAGGGATGCCGGGTCGACGTACGGGCGCAGCAGCGCGGCGAGCTCGGCGTCGCCCCGGCCGGCCAGCTCCTCCGAGGCGATCCGTCGCGCGACGCCGGCCAGGAAGTCGGCGACCTGGATCCTGGGGTCGAGCCGGGAGTCGACGAGCGTCAGGCTGGTCAGCCGGCCGGCCATGGCCTTGAGCTGCTCGATGCGGTCGTCGGTCAGCGAGAGCTGCTGGTCGTGCACGATCGAGACGGGCCCGCCGCCCGCGCTCCAGTGGTCGACGGCCGCGACGATGGCCGGCGCCAACGGATCCAGCGGCGGCAGCATCGCCGGGTTCTCCACCCGCCTGCGGCGAAAGGCGTGCACCCGCGGCCGGGACCGCGCGAGCAGGCCCAGGAACTCGTGCGCGGGGCCGTCGACCGCGTCGCGCACGAGGTCGACCATGGCGAAGAAGTCGTCGGCCGGCAGCTTGCCGCGCAGCACGTCGTTGACCGTGGCCAGGAATGCCTCCCAGTCCTCCCGGCCGAGCGCGCGCCGGCCCGCACGGTGCACGGCTGCGGCGTCGAGTGAGGCGTCGACCACTTCGACGATCTTGGTGACGGCGAAGAAGGTCTTGTCGGTCAGGTGCACCCGCGCGCACCCGTGGATCGGGCCCGACTCGCCGAGCAGCCACACGAGCACCGCGCGGTGCTTCTCGCGCAGCAGATGGTTCGCCTTGTACTCCGTCGCCGGCGAGCGGATGCGGTCCCGCACCTCCTGGATGCAGGTCGCCGCCGCGGACGTGTCGAGTCGGGCGCTCGCGTGGGCGAAGACGTCCGTCTCGCCGCCGATGAGCTTCTCGCCCTCCGAGCCCGACTCGTCGCAGGCGATCTCCAGGAGGGGCACCAAGGAATCGTCGCAGCTCACCCCGCCGGCGTCGACCCACTTACCGCCGGTTCGCGCGCCGCGAGCAGCCGGAACGAGGCGACGTGCAGCACGATCGCGAGCGGCACCACGAATGTCAGGATCAGCGCCAGCGGCAGCTCGCCCATCAGCTCGGTCGTCGGCTCGGTGACGATCACCTGCAGCCGCCCTGGTGCGTGCAGCACCCCGAGCGGGATGGCGACGACGAGGTCGGCCAGGCCCAACGCGTTGAATGCGATCCCGATGCCGCGACGAGGTCGGCGCCACATGGCGTAGGCGACGAACGGCGCCAGCAGACCGACCACCACGTCGCCGACTCCCGCCGGCACGGCGAACCCGGGCGGGAGCCGGTCGAGGGCGAGCTGCACCAGGAAGACACCGCCCACCACGCGCGGGATCTGGGCGGCGGCGAGCAGCGCGACCGCGTGGCCGGCGGTCAGGGCGTCCCGGACGGGAGCGGTGCGCAAGGCGAGCAGACCGAGCACGAGCGGGGTGGCCAGGCCGAGCCCGAGCCAGAGCTCGTCGGCGTACCGGCCGCTGCCGGCCACCGTCGCGGTGACGGCGAGCCAGCCGGCGAGCAGGAGCCGGCCGACCAGCCGGTGAGGGGGGCGCAGCACGGCGCCGACGGTGGTCAGGAGCGCGAGGCAGGCAACGAGGATGCCCGCGGTGATGAGGACTGTCATGGATCACTCCGATGCTTGCTGGGCCTCGCCCGCAGGTTAGCCGTGTCTAGTCCTTAAAAGCAACTAGATAGTTCTGATTCAGGACTACTGCTGCTATGCTGCGGTATGGCGACCACCCGCACCTACAACCAGGCGTGCTCGGCGGCCCACGCGCTGGACCTCGTCGGCGAGCGGTGGGCGCTGCTCGTCGTCCGGGAGCTGCTGCTGGGCCCCAAGCGGTTCACCGACCTGCGTGCCGGCCTACCGCAGGCGAGCCCGAACGTGCTGACCGAGCGGCTGCGCGAGCTCGAGACCGTCGGCGTGGTGCGGCGCCGAAAGCTCGCACCGCCGGCGGGTTCCTGGGTGTACGAGCTGACCGGGTGGGGGCTCGAGCTCGAGTCGATCATGGTCGGCCTCGCCCGCTGGGGTGGCCGGTCGCCGCGGCGCGACCTCACCGCGGCCGCGAGCGCGGACGCGCTGATGCTGGCCTTGCGTGCCAGCGTCGAGCCGGGCGATGTGGCCGTGACCTGCACGCTGCGCATCGAGGGGCACGACTTCGCGGTCCGCGTCGCCGACGGCCGCACGGTGATCGTCCCCGGCGAGGCGACCGAACCCGACGCGGTGATCGAGGCCGACGCCACGACCTTCGGCGCCTTGCTCGCGGGCCGGCGCCTCGCGGGCATCACGGTCACCGGTGACGCGGCCGCCGCGGAGTCGCTGCTCGCCGCCATCGAGATCCCCCGGCGCATCGAGTGAACGAGTGCCACATGTCGGCACCCACCGCGTCGACCGGCTCGGACGTGCCCGGATGTGCGCCTTGGCGGTTCTCGACCAAAGCCGTGCGCGCCTGTCGGGACGCCGCCCGGCCAGTCCCGGACGAGATGGCCGGCGGGGCCGGGAAATCATTTCGAACGGCCGTTCCGTAACGAATACGACGAACATGGCGACCCCTCTCTATCAGTTGAACCAGGGGGCTTGGAGACATCGCATGACTGCTGATCCGGTGGAGCGCGCGTCGGTCGACGCGCTGCGCAAGGAGTTCGCGGGGCGCGTGGTCACGCCGCAGGAGAGCGACTACGAGGACATCCGCTCCGTTTTCAACTCGATGATCACCGCACGTCCGCAGGTGATCGCCCAATGCGGGTCGACGGCCGACATTCGCGACGCGCTCGACTTCGCGAGGACCAACCGGCTCGACGTGGCGGTCCGCAGCGGCGGGCACAGCGTCGCGGGATCGTGCCTGGCCGAGGACGGCCTGGTGATCGACATGCGTAGGCTCGACTCGGTCACCGTGGACCCCGAGGTCGGCACCGCGCGGGTCGGCGGCGGCGCGGTCTGGGCCGACGTGGACCAGGCCACCCAGCCGCACGGCCTCGCCACCACCGGCGGCCGGGTGTCCACGACCGGCGTGGCCGGCCTGACCCTGGGCGGCGGCTCCGGCTGGGTCGAGCGCAAGTTCGGCCTCGCCTGCGACAACCTGATCTCGGTCGACCTGGTCACCGCCGACGGGCGCGAGCTGACCGCGAACGAGCAGGAGAACCAGGAGCTGTTCTGGGCACTGCACGGCGGGGGCGGCAACTTCGGCATCGCGACCGCGTTCACCTTCCGGCTGCACAAGCTCCCGGACTTCTCGATCGCGCTGCTCGTGTGGCCGGGCGACCAGGGCCGCGCGGTCGCCGGCGGGTACCGCGGCTTGCTCACCGGCGCGCCCGACGACGTCGGCGGCGGCCTGCTGTACCTCACCGGCCGGCCGGAGGACTTCGTGCCCGAGCACCTGCACGGCACGCTGTGCACCGGGGTGCTCGTGACCTACACCGGCCCGGTGGCCGAGCTCCGCGAGCTCATCGCGCCGCTGCTGGCGATGGCGCCCGAGGGGCAGCTGGTAACCGACATCCCTTACGCCGACCTGCAGTGCATGCTCGACGACCCGCCCGGTTACCGGAACTACTGGTCCGCCGAGCACCTCACACAACTGCCGGACGAGGCGCTCGACCGGTTCTGCGAGCGTGCCGAGGACATGATCGTCCCGTCGCCGTCGCAGCACCTCCTCCTTCCGTTGGGTGGCGCGGTGGCCCGCGGCGCCGCGTGGCCGGGCTTCGACCGGGGCAACGAGTGGGTGGTCCACCCGCTCGGCCTCTGGGAGGACCCCGCCGACGACGACCAGGCCCGCGCGTGGGCCCGCAACCTGCGGGCCGACATGCACCGGTGGGCCACCGGCGACGTCTACCTCAACTTCATCGGTGACGAGGGCGAGGACCGGGTCGTGGCCGGCTACGGCGAGGCGAACTACCGAAGGCTCGCCGCGGTCAAGGCCGACCTCGACCCGGACAACGTGTTCAACCGCTGGCACAACGTCCGCCCCGCCGGAAAGGGCGATCCACTCGCCGGAGTGTGAACCGGTTCGGCGTCTCGCTCGTGTCGTACTCATCGGGCCGCAGTGACGGCTCGGTGAGCCGCGCAAGAGGAGGAGAGTGTCGTGGCACTTCGCGCGCCTGTGGTCACCGCTGTGGTCGCGGTGGTTGGACTGGCCGGGTTCATGACCGTCAACTCGGTCGGCGGCTTCGTGGTGGCGAGCGAGACCACCGCCGAGCAGCCCGCCGACCCGAGCGAGCAGCCGGCCCCACCGGCCGAATCGGAGGCGCCCGCCGCCCCACCGGCCGAGTCGGAGGCACCACCGACGTCCGAGGCACCGCCGCCACCGCCCGCGCCGACGTTCCCGGCCGAGGTCGCCTACGCCGGCAACGCGCAGGCGAGCCCCGTCGCGATCGCGGTCGCGGTGAAGGGCGACGAGGCCGCCGCGTACGTGTGCGACGGCGCCAACCTCGAGTCGTGGCTGCGGGGCACCGCCGCCGCCGGCAAGCTCGACCTCGCGTCCAAGGACAAGTCGAGCCGGCTGACCGCCGGGCTCCAGGGCAAGAACATCAAGGGCACCCTGTCGTTCAACGGCCAGAGCCTGCCGTTCACGATCGGGGTCGCCAAAGCACCCGCCGGCCTCTATCGCGGTGAGGGCGGCGAAACCACAATTGGCTGGATCGTGCTGCCGAACGGCACCCAGGTCGGGATCTCGAAGACCGGCGGCAAGGCCGCGCCGGCGCCGACGCTCGACCCGGCCACGGGCGCGGTGACGCTGAACGGCTCCCGCATCGCGGCCGAGAAGGTCGCCGGCGACACGACGTTCGGCTAGACCGTTGGTCCGCCTAGGGAGAGCACCGATGAGCGAGCTTGCGAGCGAACTACTGACACTGAGCGAGCGTGCGAGCGAACTACTGTCACAGGGCGAGCGTGCGAGCGAACCACTGTCACAGGGCGAGCGTGCGAGCGAACCACTGTCACAGGGCGAGCGTGCGAGCGAACCACTGTCACAGGGCGAGCGTGCGAGCGAACCATTGGCACAGGGTCTCCGCGAGCGGCTCGACCGAGCCTGCGAGGGGGAGTCGTGAGTACGCAAGACTTCGGGCCGACCGGCCCCACCCCGGATGCCGACGAGACGCAGCGAGTGCCGGGGGCCCGCGGCTACGGCGGTCCGCAGACCGGCTGGGACACCGGCACCGGCGCGTGGGACTTCGGGACCGAGCCCGAAGAGCGGGGATCCGGCTTCAGCGGCGTGCTGGTCGCGCTCGGCGTCGGCTCGCTCGTCGCGATCGCGATCGGCGTGTACGGCGGGTTGCACGAGGGGACCGGCCAGGCGCTCAACCTCGCCGGGTTCTCCAGCGGGCTGCACGCGAAGGCATGGCTGGGCTCGGTCGCGGTCGCGCTGGCGGTCGTGCAGCTGCTGTCGGCGCTGGCGATGTGGGGCCGGCTGCCGGGCGTGCGGGGCGGTGGGCGGGTGACCGCGATCCTGCACCGCTGGTCCGGCCGGATCGCCGTCGTGGTGTCGCTGCCGGTGGCCGCGCACTGCCTGTACGCCTTGGGGTTCCAGGCGTTCGACACGCGGGTGCTGCTGCACTCGCTGTTCGGCTGCTTCTTCTACGGGATCTTCGTGTGCAAGATGCTCGTCCTCGCCAGGGACAACAAGCCAGGGTGGGTCCTCCCGGTGGTCGGTGGCCTCGTGTTCACCGTGCTGGTGGGTATCTGGGTTACGTCGTCGATGTGGTTCTTCACAGAGTTCGGGGTGTCGTTGTGACGAAGGTGGACGGGATCGCCACGGGGGTCCCGCGGCGGACGGCCGTGGCCTGCGGCGTGGTACTGGCCGGGGCGGCGGCCGGCTGCGCGAGGTACGGCGGGCCTGCCGCGCCGCCCACCGACGCGCCGGCCGTCGAGAACGCAGGGCTCGTGCTGGGCGAGGCCTCGGCCGTGCCGGTGGGCGGCGGCGCGGTGTTCAAGGAGCAGAAGATCGTCGTGACCCAGCCGGCGAAGGGGGAGTTCAAGGGCTTCTCCGCGGTGTGCACGCACCAGGGCTGCGTGGTCGCCGACGTCGCCGACGGCACGATCAACTGTGGTTGTCACGGCAGCAAGTTCGGCATCGAGGACGGCGCGGTCGCCACCGGCCCGGCGACGCAGCCGCTGCCGGCGCAGGAGGTGTCGGTCACCGCCGACGGCAAGATCACCACCGGCCCGGCGCAGGAGGCGCCGCAGACCACCGACCCGGAGACGACCGAGCCCCCGCCCGAGGAGCAGACCACCGAGGCCCCGCCGCCGGAGGGCCTCGCGGCGACCGGCGACATCCCGGTGGGCGGCGGCAAGGTGTTCGAGTCCGAGCAGGTTGTGATCACCCAGCCGACCGAGGGCGAGTTCAAGTGCTTCTCCGCGGTGTGCACCCACCAGGGCTGCACCGTCGCGACGGTCACCGGCGGCACGATCAACTGCCCGTGCCACGGCAGCACGTTCGCGATCGCCGACGGCTCGGTCGCCACCGGTCCCGCATCGTCAGCACTGGAGTCACGGAACGTGAAGGTGGACGGGGACCAGATCTCGCTGGCCTAAGGTGGCCGGGTGACCTCGTTGCGTGCCTCGTTGCCTCTGTTGCCGACGTCGTTGGTGGGCAGCTATGCCCAACCGGACTGGCTGATCGACCGGACGAAGCTGGCGGGTCGGTTCCCGCCACGGGTGCGGGCCAAGGAGCTGTGGCGGATCCCGCCGGAGCACCTCGCGCAGGCCCAGGACGACGGGACGCTCCTCGCGATCCGGGCGCAGGAGCGGGCCGGGCTGGACATCCTCACCGACGGCGAGATCCGGCGGGAGAGCTACTCCAACCACTTCGCCACCGCGCTGGAGGGCGTCGACCTCGACAACCCCGGCTCGGCACTGGACCGCAGCGGACACCCCAACCCGGTGCCGCGGATCACCGGCCCGATCCGCCGCCCGCGCGCGGTCGAGGTCGGTGACCTGGAGTTCCTGCGGGCGAACACCTCCCACCCGGTGAAGATGACTGTGCCCGGGCCGTTCACGATGAGCCAGCAGGCGCAGAACGACCACTACCCGGACCCCGAGTCCGCCGCGATGGCCTACGCGACCGCGGTGAACGCGGAGATGCGCGACCTGTTCGCGGCCGGCGCCGACATCGTGCAGATCGACGAGCCGTACATGCAGGCTCGCCCGGACGCGGCCCGCGCCTACGGCCTGGCGGCGCTCAACGCCGCGCTCGACGGCGTCACCGGCACCACCGCGGTGCACATCTGCTTCGGCTACGCGGCGATCATCCACGAGCGGCCGTCCGGCTACTCGTTCCTTCCGGAGCTCGCCGACTGCCCGGTCCAGCAGGTCTCCATCGAGACCGCGCAGTCCGGGCTCGACCTCGGCGTGCTCGCCGACCTGTCCGCCAAGACGGTCATCCTGGGCGTGGTCGACCTGTCCGACCACTCGGTCGAGCCGGCCGAGGTGGTGGCGGGCCGGGTGCGCCGCGCGTTCTCGTTCGTGCCGCCCGAGCGGATCGTGATCGCCACCGACTGCGGCATGAAGTACCTGCCCCGCACCTCGGCCGAGGGCAAGATGCGCTCGATGGCCGCGGCCGCGGAGATTCTGCGCACCGAGGTGCTCGGGTAAGCCCGGGGCATGCCTTCGCGGGAGCGGGCTGGGCCGCGCGTCGGCGAGTCCGGGTCAGATCTTCGCGGGAGCTGTGGTTCGGGCTGGGGCGGTGAGGGCTCGGGCGGCGCGCTCGATCTCGTCCACCGTGGTCGTTCGGCCCAGGGTGAGGCGGAGGGCGAAGCGGGCCCGGTCGGTCGGGATGCCCATCGCGGTGAGGACCGGGGACGGCTCGGTGACGCCCTCGTGGCACGCGGATCCCGTCGATGCCGCGATGCCAGGCGTCGCGGCGAGGAGCTCGTCGCCGGGAAGGCCGTCGATGCTCACGTTCAGCGTGTTGGGCAGGCGCTCGGTCGGGTGGCCGTTGAGCCGGACCCGGCCGGGCAGGGCCTCCTCGAGGCGCTGGCGGAGCAGGTCGCGCAACGGCCGCAGGTCGGGGAGGTCGCGGGCCAGCCGCGCCGCCTCGCCCAGCGCGACGACCAGGGCGACGTTCTCGGTGCCGGCGCGCAGCCCGCGCTCCTGGCCGCCGCCGTAGGTCGACGGCTCCAGGGCGAGTCCACTTCGGACGTACAGGGCGCCGACGCCCTTGGGGGCGTACATCTTGTGCCCGGTGACCGTCAGCAGGTCGACCCCGAGATCCGGGACGGACACCGGGATCTTGCCGGCGGACTGGGACGCGTCGGTGTGGAACAGCGCACCTCGTGCGTGCGCGCGGGCGGCCAGCTCGCGGATGGGCTGGACGGTGCCGGTCTCGTTGTTGGCATGCATGATCGACACCAGCACGGTGCGGTCGTCGAGCGCGGCGTCGAGGTCACCGGGGCGCACCAGGCCGTGCTCGTCGACGGGCAGCCGGGTGACCCGGAAGCCGTGCAGCCGGGCGAGGCTGTCACACACCGCGAGGACCGCCGGGTGCTCGGTCACCTGGGTGATGACGTGGTCGCCGGGGTTGGCGAGCGCCGCGCCGCGGACGGCGAGCGTGTCGCCCTCCGAGCCACCTCCGGTGAAGACGATCTCCTCGGGCGCCACGCCGAGCAGCCCCGCGACCTTCGCGCGCGAGGCGACGACGGCGTCGTGCGCGGCGCGGCCGTAGAGGTGGCCGCTGGAGGGGTTGCCGAAGTGCTCGGTGAGGTAGGGCAGGCAGGCCTGCGCGACCCGCGGGTCGATCGGCGTGGTGGCGTTGAAGTCGAGGTAGATCGGCGGTGCACTCACGACGCCCAAGCTACTCCCGGCCGGTACGGTCCCGCTGCCACCGGCGACACATCGGGTGGACCCTGGAGGACGCCATGACCGCCCGGCTGCTCGACGCCCCGCACCGACCGGCCGCGGTCACGACGGCCGCGGTCCTCGCCGTACTGGCCGGCGGCATGACCCTGATCGCGAGCGTCGTCGTCATCGGCGCCCTGGGCACACTCGACGTCTCACTCCCGTGGCTGGTCGCCGTGACCCAGGTGACCGGCGCGGTCCTCCTGGTCGTCGGCGGGCTGCGGTTGGCGCAGGGCGCCGGCCGCGCGGTGCTGCTGACCGGCGCGACGCTGCAGCTAGGCCATGTCTCGCGGATCTTGGATCGTGGTATTCGCGCCCAGCTGCCCCCTGGCCGCGTTGTCGGAAGGCCCGAATACAACCCGGTATGCGCGGCCTTCCGCCGCCTTGCCAGGAGCCATCTGGATCACGAACCCCATAGACCAAGATCCACGAGACACGCCCTGATATGCGCGGTGTGGCTGCGGTACGCCGTCGAGGTCCGCGACGACCCGGCCGAGTCCGCGAGCGTCGCCGCCCTCATCGCGGCGGTCGCCGTCGCGTTCGCCGCTCTCGTCGTGACCGCGCTCGTCCTGGCCCGCACCCGCTCGGCCACCGAGTACCTGAGCCTGCACCCCTAACGCTGCCCCTTCGGGGCGGATTTGAACCCGGCCGAACCTCATCGTTGGCATAAACCCGACGAAAGGGGACCGGCATGCCCAGACCAGCGGTTCGGCAGGGCGACTTCGACAACAACGACGTGCGGCTGCTCCAGCAGATGCTGCGCGACATGCACTACGCCGTCGGCAACATCGACGGGGACTTCGGGCCGGTCACGGAGGCCGCGCTGATCGCCTACCAGGGCGACCACATGATCGGCGACCCGCAGGGCGTCTGCGACGTCAACACCTGGGCGGCGCTGGAGGCGCAGTTCGGCGACCTCGACGGGCTGCGCTCGGAGGAGAGCATCGAGGACTACGTCGACGACACCTACGGCGCCGCGCACAGCTCGATGGACCCGGAGGAGCAGCTCGCCAAGCTCGCGGTGGCCGCCAACGAGCAGCTGGCCGCGGCCGGCGTGCCGAACGTGCCGATCCAGTTCGGCGACGCCGGGACGGCCTGGGCCGTCTTCGACTGGCGCCCTTGGGCGGTCACCGTGAACCGGGACCTCTACGTCCAGGCCCAGGAGGCCGGCAGCGCCGCCGAGAACATGGACACGATCTACCACGAGTCCCGGCACGCCGAGCAGTGGTGGACCATCGCCCGGCTGCTGGCCGGCCTGTACGACATGGACGGTGCCGCGATCAACGCCCGCACCGAGCTCAACCTCGACATCGCCAACCAGGCGACCAGGGACCCGATCCTGCAGTCGAACACCAAGACCGATGCGGCGATCCACTGGTACGAGCAGACCTTCGGCAGCTCGCCGGTGCCCGCGGGCGTCGACGCGCCGCGCGAGGCCGACGCCGGTGCCACCGGTGGCAGCGTGAAGCGCGCCGTACGCGAGTACGTCGAGGGCGGCCCCGCGCAGGGCCGCGCGGTCCTGCGCCGCGGTCACGAGGACGCGAGCGAGATCCGATACCTGCAGGAGCTGCTGACCTACCGCAACTTCTCGCCCGGCCGGGTGGACGGCGACTTCGGCCCGGTCACCGAGGCGGCGGTGAAGGCGTTCCAGGCGAGCCACGGCCTCACCGACGACGGCAAGGTCGGCCGGCTCACGTGGGAGGCGCTGTTGCCCTAACACTTGGGAGGCGCTGCCGTGAGGTGTGTCGGCCTGATCAGCAAGGTCGGCCGGCTCACGTGGGAGGCGCTGCTGCCCTAACACCCGGGAGGCGCTGCCGCCATGAGGGTTCTCAGCGTCGGCAGGTGAGCGTCCATCCAGGCGATGTACCCGGCGAAGATCGCCACCGCCTTCGTGCGGCCGTGCGCGAGGTGCTCGGCGCGGGCGCGGTGGAACCGGGCGGTGAGCTCGTCGAGCACCTCGCCCGGGTCCGCCCAGCCGTAGGCGTCGCAGAGCACCTTCGCGCGGTGCGCCTGGCGGCCCAGCGGTCCGCCGCCCTCGCCGATGTCGGCGAAGCACCACACCGCGTGGCCGACGTCGCGCACCCGAGGGCCCGGCTTGACGCCGTCGTCCCAGTCGATCAGCGCCACCGCCCGCTCCCCGGCGAAGACGGTGTTGTGCGGGCCCAGGTCGCCGTGCAGCACGACCTCCTCACCGGCGGCGAGCGCGGTGCCGGCGGTCGCGTCGTGGAAGCGGCGGATCAGCCTGGCCGCGCCGGCCAGCTCGGCGTCGGACAGCGCCGCGGCGTCGTTCGTCACCATGCCGTCCACATAGGACAGGATGTCCCGGCCCCGCTCGTCGACGCCGAGCAGCCGCGGCGCGCCGTCGAAGCCGACCGACTCGAGGTGCCGCAGCACCGAATGCACGTACTCCCACCGGTCGTGCGGCGGCCGGCGCACCGTGTCGCCGATCCGCACGACCCCGGGCGTGGTGCCGCCCGTGAGCGACTTCTCGCCCGACCCGTCCACGGGCCCAGGTTAGGCCATGTCTCGCGGATCTTGGATCGTGGTATTCGCGCCCAGATGCCCCCTGGCCGCGTTGGCCGCAGCGGCGTAAAGGTTTCAGGGTCACGCGACACCAGCGCCGACGGCGCCCGTCCGAGCGCACCTCGACGACGATCCGGGTCGTGCCGGACCGGCGGCGGAGCACCTCGAGGGTGCGGTCGGTGGTCTCCTCGCCGGCCTTCGTGGTCAGCGCGTCGCGGGTCTCGCTGTGCAACAGGGTGCGTATCGCGCAACCTGCCGTACGATCCTCGGATGACCTCCGGGCGGTACGACTTCGTCATCGTCGGGGGCGGGTCGGCCGGGTGCGTACTCGCGAACCGGCTGTCCGCGGACCCGGCCAACCGGGTGCTGGTCCTCGAGGCGGGGCGACCCGACTATCCGTGGGACGTGTTCATCCACATGCCCGCCGCGCTCACCTTCCCCATCGGCAGCCGGTTCTACGACTGGCGCTACGAGTCCGAGCCGGAGCCCGCCATGGGTGGCCGCCGGATCTACCACGCGCGCGGCAAGGTCCTCGGCGGCTCCAGCAGCATCAACGGGATGATCTTCCAGCGCGGCAACCCCATGGACTACCAGCGCTGGGCCGCCGACCCGGGCATGGAGACCTGGGACCACGCGCACTGCCTGCCGTACTTCGCGAAGATGGAGAACTGCACGGCGGCCGCGGGCGACGACGAGTTCCGCGGCCACGGCGGGCCGCTCGTCCTCGAGCGCGGGCCGGCCACCAACCCGCTGTTCACCGCGTTCTTCCAGGCGGTGCGGGAGGCCGGGTACCCGCTGACCGACGACGTCAACGGGTTCCGCCAGGAGGGCTTCGCGCCGTTCGACCGCAACGTCCACAGAGGACGCCGCTGGTCCGCGTCGAAGGCCTACCTGCGGCCGGTCCGGAACCGGAGGAACCTCGACGTCGTCACCAGGGCCATGGTCAGCCGGATCCGGTTCGACGGGCACCGCGCGACCGGGGTCGAGTACGGTCGGGGGCACGTCGCGGAGGCCGGCGAGGTCATCCTCTGCGGCGGCGCCGTCAACTCGCCCCAGCTGCTGCAACTGTCCGGTGTGGGCAATGCCGAGGAGCTCCGCGCGCTCGGCATCGACGTCGTGCGCGACCTCCCCGGTGTCGGGGAGAACCTCCAGGACCACCTCGAGGTCTACGTCCAGCACGCCTGCACCCGGCCGGTCTCCATGCAGCCGTACCTGAAGTGGCGGCACCGGCCGTGGATCGGGGCCAAGTGGCTGTTCCTGCGCAGCGGTCCTGGTGCGACGAACCACTTCGAGGGCGGCGGCTTCCTGCGCGGCAACGACGATGTCGCCTATCCCAACCTGATGTTCCACTTCCTCCCGATCGCGGTGCGCTACGACGGCTCGGCGCCGGCCGGCGGGCACGGCTACCAGGTGCACGTCGGCCCGATGTACTCCGACGCCCGCGGCTCGGTGAAGATCACCAGCACCGATCCCCGCGAACATCCGGCGCTGCGGTTCAACTACCTGTCCACCGACCAGGACCGGCGCGAGTGGGTCGAGGCCGTCCGGGTGACCAGGGACCTGCTGAGCCGGCCGGCGCTGGCGCCGTTCGACGGCGGCGAGCTCTCGCCGGGCCTGGACGTCCGGACCGACGAGGAGATCCTCGACTGGGTCCGCCGGGAGGCCGAGACCGCCCTGCATCCCTCCTGCACGGCGAAGATGGGCACCGGCGAGGACGCGGTGGTCGACCCGCGGACGATGGCCGTGCACGGCGTCGGGAACCTGCGGGTCGTCGACGCCTCGGTGTTGCCCTACGTCACCAACGGCAACATCTACGCACCGGTCATGATGATCGCGGAGAAGGCCGCCGATCTGATTCTCGGTAACACTCCGTTACCGCCAGCGGCGGTCGAGTTCTATCGATACCAAGGTGAACAACACTCTTGACGTTGCTCCCGCGGTAGACAATGGTTTCCCCATTAAGCACTAGCATGCACGATACGCAACGACGCGATGGTCGTGTTGGGACGGGTGCCGATGGTGGAGCTGTACATCGGGGGCGCGTGGCGCGAGCCGGTCGACGGTGGTCGCCGGGAGATCCGGTGCCCCGCCGACGGCAGCTTCGTCGCGACCGTCGCGGAGGCCACCGCGGCCGACACCGAGGCGGCGATTCTCGCCGCGCGCCAAGCGTTCGACGCGGGAGACTGGCCGGGCACGCCGGCCAGGGAGCGGGGCGCGCTCCTGCTCAGGGTGGCCGATCTCCTCGAACGCGACGCCAAGGACGTCGCCCGTGCGGAGTCGCTCGACACCGGCAAGCGGCTGGTGGAGAGCGAGTACGACATCGCCGACGTGGCGGCCTGCTTCCGTTACTACGGCGGCATCGCGGGCACCGACGCCGGCCGGGTGGTCGACACCGGCCGGGCCGACGCGCTCAGCCGGGTCGTGCACGAGCCGGTCGGCGTGTGCGGCCTGATCACCCCGTGGAACTACCCGCTGCTGCAGACCTCCTGGAAGGTCGCGCTCGCGCTCGCGGCCGGCAACACGTTCGTGCTCAAGCCGAGCGAGCTGACCCCGTCCACCGCGATCCTGCTGATGCGCGTGCTGGCGGAGGCCGGGCTGCCCGCGGGCGTCGCGAACCTCGTGCTGGGTGCGGGACCTCGGGTCGGCGCGCCGCTCGCCGAGCACGACGGCGTCGACCTCGTGTCGTTCACCGGCGGGCTCGCGACCGGGCGGACGATCATGGCGGCCGCCGCGGGCACGGTGAAGAAGGTCGCGCTCGAGCTCGGCGGCAAGAACCCCAATGTCGTGTTCGCCGACGCCGACCTGCCCACCGCGACAGACTTCGCGCTCACCGCGGTCTTCCTGCACTCCGGCCAGGTCTGCTCGGCCGGCGCCCGGCTCGTGGTCCAGGACGAGGTCCACGACGAGGTGGTCGACGAGGTCGTCCGGCGCGCGCGGGAGATCCGGCTGGGCGGACCGTTCGATGTGGACGCCGAGACCGGTCCGCTGATCTCCGCCGCGCACCGGGACAAGGTGGCGGCCTATGTGGACACCGGGGTCAAGGAGGGCGCGGTGCTGCGCTGCGGCGGCCGCGCACCGGACGACCCGGCTCTGAACATGGGCTTCTACTACCTGCCAACGGTTCTGGACGAGTGCCAGCAGGACATGACCGTCGTGCACGACGAGTCGTTCGGCCCGGTGCTCACCGTCGAGCGGTTCACCGGCGAGGACGACGCGGTGCGCATCGCCAACGACACCGCCTACGGCCTGGCCGGCGCGGTGTGGACGCAGGACGCGGGCAAGGCGCAGCGGGTCGCCGGGCGGCTGCGGCACGGCACCGTGTGGATCAACGACTACCACCCGTACGTCCCGCAGGCCGAGTGGGGCGGGTACGGCCGGTCCGGCATCGGCCGCGAGCTCGGCCCGTCCGGGCTCGACGAGTACCGCGAGACCAAGCACATCTGGCACACCATCGAGCCGAAGCCGCAGTACTGGTTCCGAGCATGAGCGAGCAGGCGAGCGAACCATCGACCCAGAGCGACCCATTGGCACAGCGCGAAAGGGGCCGGCCGTGACGACCAACGCCGATCCGGTGATCTCGGTCCGCGACCTGTGGAAGGTGTTCGGCCCCAAGGCCGACCGGGTGCCCGGCGACGGCGGGCTGACCGCGCTGTCGCGGCGCGAGCTGCTCAGCAAGACCGGCTGCACGGCCGCGGTCCGCGACGTCACCTTCGACGTCGCGCCCGGCGAGGTGTTCGTCGTGATGGGCCTGTCCGGCTCCGGCAAGTCCACCCTGGTGCGCTGCCTCACCCGGCTGATCGAGCCGACCGCGGGCGAGATGACGTTCGAGGGCGAGGACATCCGGGCGGCGGACCAGAAGCGGCTGCGCGAGCTGCGCAGGCGCAAGTTCGCCATGGTGTTCCAGCACTTCGGCCTGCTCCCGCACCGCAGCGTCATCGAGAACGTCGCGTTCGGACTGGAGATCCGCGGCATCGGCAAGGCCGAGCGCCGGCGCCGCGCGGGCGAGGTGATCGAGCTCGTCGGGCTCGCCGGCTACGAGGGCTCCTATCCCGACCAGCTCTCCGGCGGCATGCAGCAGCGAGTGGGCCTCGCCCGCGCGCTCGCGGTCGACCCGGACGTGCTGCTGTTCGACGAGCCGTTCTCCGCGCTCGACCCGCTGATCCGGCGGGACATGCAGCAGGAGGTCATCCGGCTGCACAACGAGGTCGGCAAGACGATGGTGTTCATCACCCACGACCTGTCCGAGGCGCTCAAGCTCGGCGACCGCATCCTGATCATGCGCGACGGCGACATGGTCCAGATCGGCACCGGCGACGAGCTCGTCGGCGCGCCGGTCGACGGCTACGTCGCCGACTTCGTCCGCGACGTGTCCCGCGCGCACGTGCTCACCCTGCGCTGGATCATGCGCGACCCCCGCTCCGGCGACCAGCTCGACGGCCCCGAGTTCGCCCCGGACGTCGTGGTGCGCGAGGCGACCCGCGCGGTGCTCGCCGCCGAGCGGCCGGTGAAGGTCGTGGAGAACGGCGAGCTGCTCGGCATCGTGGGCGACGAGGAGATCCTGGCGATCATCGCCGCCCAGGAGGAGTCCGGGTCATGACCGCCGACGCACTCGTCGCCGCGGAGGCGGCAGCATGACCGCCGACGTACTCGTCGCCGCGGAGGCGGCATCATGACCGCCGTCATCACCCCGCCGGCCGAGGAACCGGTGCGGGAGCGGGAAAGCCCGCCGCGCCGGCCGGTGAGCCGCTGGGTCCTGGTGGTCGGGGTCGTGGTCGGCTGGCTCGTGCTGTGGCTGGTCTTCCGCGGCCGGGACACCCTCGACCTCGCCCAGTCCGCGCTCACCCCGCTGCACCGCTGGTTCAACGACCTCAACGACACGATCGGCGCCAGCCGCAACTCCAACCCGGTGTTCCTCTACTTCTTCAACGAGATCCGGCTGGCCGTCGACAACCTGGTCACCGGCATCCAGTACCTGATCTCCCAACCCGTTCCCGGCCGCGGCGCGCCGCTCATCGGCTGGCTCGGCGTGGTCGCGATCGCGGGCTACGTCTCCTGGGCGTTCGGCAACATCCGGGTGGCGGTCCTTGCGGCCGTCGGGTTCGTGTTCTTCGGCCTGCAGGGGCTGTGGGAGGAGAGCATGGACACGCTGGCGCTCACCGCCGCGGCCGTGCTCATCGCGCTCGTGATCGGCATCCCGGTCGGTATCTTGGCCGGGCGGTCGCCGCGGGTCAACCGGATCATCACGCCGGTGCTCGACTTCATGCAGACCATGCCGACGTTCGTCTACCTCGCGCCGCTGACGCTGTTCTTCCTCATCGGCCCGGCGTCGGCGACGATCGCCACGCTGATCTACGCGATGCCGCCGGCGATCCGGATCACCGCGCACGCCATCGCCGCGGTCCCGCCGGCAAGCGTCGAGGCGGCCGACTCGCTCGGTGCCACGGGATGGCAGACGCTGCGCAAGGTCCTGCTGCCGATGGCGAAGCGCACGATCGTGCTCGGCATCAACCAGACGATCATGGCGGCACTCGCCATGGTGACGATCGCCGCGCTGATCGACGCGCCGGGCCTCGGCCAGGTGGTGATCAAGGCTCTGCAGTCGCTCGACGTCGGCACGGCGTTCAACGCCGGCCTCGCCATCGTGGTCATGGCCGTGGTGCTGGACCGGGTGACCACCGCCGCCGGCGCCCGGGCCGAGGAGCAGCTCCGGCATCCCGGCGGGTCGCGGCTGCGCAGGCCGCTGCTGGTCGGCGGCGGCGTGGTCACGCTCGTCTGCGGGTACCTGTCCTACACCTACGTCTGGGCCGCGGAGTTCCCCGACGACGCGAACATCGGTCCCCGGATCACCGGCGCGGCCGAAGACGTCACGCTGTGGGTCCAGGACAACTTCTCCGTGCTCACGAACGGGTTGCGCGACGCGTTCACCACGGGCGTGCTCAACCCGTTCGAGGCGCTGCTCACCGAGTCGCCGTGGTGGCTGATGTGCGCGGTGGTGGTCGCGCTCGCGCTCGTGCTCGGCGGTGCGCGCGCCGCCGTCGTGGCGGCGGTGTGCCTCGGCCTGCTGGTCGGCACGGGCTTGTGGCGGGACGCGATGACCACGCTCACCTCGACGCTCATCGCGACGGTCGTGGTGATCGTCATCGGCGTGCTGATGGGCGTCTGGATGGGCCGGAGCCGCCGGGCGGACCGGGTGATCCGGCCGCTGCTCGATGCCGGCCAGACGATGCCCGCGTTCGTGTACCTGGTGCCGTTCGTGGCGCTGTTCGGGGCGTCCCGGTTCTCCGCGATCGTCGCGGACGGCATCCGCGGGGTGTCGGCGACGACCGTCGAGGCGGCGACCGCGGCGGGGGCCGGCAGCTGGCAGACGATCACGAAGGTGCAGCTGCCGATGGCGTCCCGCTCGCTGACGCTCGCGACCAACCAGGGCCTGATCTACGTGCTGTCGATGGTCGTGGTCGGCGGTCTGGTCGGGGCCGGCGCGCTGGGCTACGACGTGGTCGCGGGGTTCTCCCAGGGCCAGCTGTACGGCAAGGGGCTCGCGGCCGGGCTGGCGATCGTGCTGCTCGGCATCATGCTCGACCGAATCACCCAGGCTGCGGCCCGCCGGACCGCGAGCCCTACCCGAGGAGGAGGACGGTCACGATGACCAGGAATGTGCGCGGGGCGGTGCTGCTCGCCGTGGCCGCGCTCACCTCGCCGCCTGCAGCGGCGCCAAGGTGGGCGAGGACTCGGGCGGCGGCGGTGGCGGTGCCCAGGAGGACTGCGGCGAGTTCAACATCGCCATCAACCCGTGGGTCGGCTACGAGGCGGACGCGGCCGTGGTCGCGTACGTGGCGGAGAACGACCTCGGCTGCGCGGTGAACAAGAAGGACCTCAAGGAGGAGGTCGCCTGGCAGGGCTTCGGCACCGGTGAGGTCGACGTGGTGCTGGAGAACTGGGGCCACGACGACCTGAAGCAGAAGTACATCGAGGACCAGAAGACCGGCGTGCGCGCGGGGTCCACGGGCAACACCGGGACCATCGGCTGGTACGTGCCGCCGTGGATGGTCGAGGAGCACCCGGACATCACCGACTACAAGAACCTCAACAAGTACGCCAACCTGTTCCGCACGTCCGAGTCGGGCAACCAGGGTCAGCTGCTGGACGGCGACCCGTCGTTCGTCACCAACGACGCCGCGCTCGTGAAGAACCTGAAGCTGGACTTCAAGGTGGTGTACGCGGGCTCGGAGGCGGCGTTGATCCAGTCCTTCCGGCAGGCGGAGAAGGACCGCAAGCCGATGCTGGGCTACTTCTACGAGCCGCAGTGGTTCCTGCTCGAGGTGAAGCTCGTGAAGGTCGACCTGCCGCCGTACACGCCGGGCTGCGACGCGGACGCGGAGAAGGTCGCGTGCGACTACCCGCCGTACGACCTGGACAAGATCGCGAGCAAGAAGTTCATGGACGCCGGCGGCCCGGCCGCCGACCTGGTGAAGAACTTCAACTGGACCAACGACGACCAGAACCTGGTGGCCAAGTACATCGCGGTCGACGACATGTCCCCGGAGGACGCGGCGAAGAAGTGGGTGGAGGACAACCGCGACAAGGTGGACGCCTGGCTGGACAAGTCGTCCTCCTGACTCACCGATCCACGCACGCGGCCGGGCATACTCGCCCGCGTGATGGAACAGGCGCGCCACGAGCTGGCGCGGATGAGGGAGTCCGACGAGGCGTGGGCGGACCTCGCGTACACGAAGGTCACCCGGGACGGCCATGTGTACGACGGCAACGCGGTCCGCCGGGCACTGGTGCTGTGGGCGTTGCAGTACGACCACGGGCCGGCGGACCTGCCGTTGCTGCGGTGGCTGGTGGAGCAGGAGACGCGGTGCCGGCGGGAGGCGCCGTACCAGGGTCTCGGCGACGAGGCGGAGCTCGCCGGCTTCCTGCTCGCGTCCTACCGCGAGGTCGCGGACGTCTGGCTGCACTGGGCGCTCAAGCGGGCCAACTTCGACACCTGGTGCGGCTACGACGAGCAGTACCTCGTGGCCGCCGGGGTCGACGTGACCCTCGAGCTCGTGCGCGCCGGCGACCACCCCGAGCGCGACGCGCTGCTCGAACGGCTCGGCGAGCTCGACGAGCCGGACCTCGAGAAGTGGTTCGAACACAAGCGGTCGTGGTTCCCGGCCGACAAGGCCGACGAGGATCCGCTGACCTGGGTCGACCGCGCCGAGAAGCTCGGCGACCTCGCCGGCGCCCGGTCGCTGCTGCGGTTGTGGGCGACCGGCCGCGAGCGCGACGAGGCCACGCTGTCCCAGCTGCGTGGCCGGTACGCCGACCTGGGTGCGTACGCCGAGGCCGCCGACGTGCAGCGGGAGCTGGTCGGCCACGTCAGCGGTGCCAGTGAGACGGCGTCCGCCCAGCGGTCGCTGGCGGGCTACGAGCGCCGGGCCGGTCGCCACGCGGCCGCGTGGGCTGCGCTGCGCGCGTGCGGCGCGGCCCTCGCCGACGTCGCGGGCTGGCGGGAGGCCGGCCTGGGCCGGTTCTACGTCGAGGAGCTGTTCAGCCTCGCCCGCGATGCGGCCGGCGTGGCCGATGGCGTGGCTGATGACCTGGGCGGTGACACGGCCGGCGATGTGGCCCGTGCCGCCTTCGTCGAGGCCGACCGGATCGCGCCGGAGGTGCCCTGGCTCCCGCTCGTGGTGCTGGACGCCGCGACCGACGCCGCCACCGCCGTCGGCGCCGAGGACCGGGCCACCCACTACCGCACCCGGTGCGACGCCGAACGCGACCGCGTCGCCGCCGAGCTGGACTGACCGTGAGGATGGTCCCAGTCGGCCCTGTGCTGGTGGGCTGGTGATGTCGACACCCGTCGAGCCCAGGGCAAGACCGGCCGGGACATCAAACGCTGCCCTCCACCTCGATCCACCGCCCGAATTGTGATCGGGAGTGTGTCGTGACCGCGGAAGTGCCCTTTGAGCTGGGGAGATGGGAGTTGTCGAAGCTTCGGCCAAGGTGCACGCGACGTTTGATGGCCTGAGTCGTGTCGCACGCTGGGCTGGTTCCGGCGGCCCGGCTGGCCGAGAACGTCGGCCTGGAAGAGTTGGTCGCCGAGCACGTGCACGTGGTCGCCAAGGTCGGCGCGAACCCACCCACCGCGCGCCGCCTGACCTGACCACCCGCCCCCACCCGCCCCCACCGGGCCTGACCGGCCCGACCGGGCCGGACGTGGACATACCGGATGAGAGGCCGGCAGATCCCGTGCGCCCACGAACCGGCCTCCCCGACTGAAGATCAACTAACGACGCAGAATGATCACTCAAATTCATGAGGTGGATCGAGGCTCAAGCGCTACTTGACGAACCATGGGAGCGTCCGCACGCGGTGCCGGATGTCCCTATCCGAGCGCGATCAGTGGTGACGGTGGGTGTGTGCCATCTCGATGGGGTGAAACCCTTGCTGTGTAACGGAAGCCGGGCCAGGTTTGAGGTAGTGTGGAACACATGTTCGAGCCGATTGCCGGTGATGTTCCCGACGACGCCACCCCCGAAGCTGCGGCGCTGGCGGTGCGCGGGTTGGTGCGGACGGCGTGGCAGGTCGAGGGGTATGCCCTGGAGAAGCTCGCCGTGTTCGCCGCTAGAAGTGGCAGTGAGTTCGATGCGCTCGAGGTCGCGGCGCTGCTGGTGATCTCGCTTCGTGCCGCGCAGCAACGCCTGGATCTCGCGGTGACGTTGGCGACCCGGTTGCCGAAGA
>NZ_WHTD01000061.1 GCF_009379765.1 Actinophytocola sp.
AAACCCGGATCCGCCGAGATAAGCAACAGACTTCCGGCGCGGGACACTAGGAGGGAAGCCATGCGGAGTGTGGCACTGACCGTGCACATCGCGGCGCGCGACGCGCGGGCCGCGCTGGCGCGGATCGCCGAGTTCGAGCGGTATCCGGGGCTGGCGGCGGACGTGCGGCACGTCGCCGTGCGGGGTGAGGAGACCGACTGGGTGGTCAACTTCCGGCGCGGTCCGATGCGCTGGACCGAGACGGAAACCGTTGACCCGCAACGGCTCCGGATCGAGTTCGAGCAGCTCGACGGCGACTTCGCGTCGTTCCACGGCTCGTGGCAGCTGGTGCCGGGCATCGGCGGCTGCGTCGTGCGCTTCGAGGTCAGCTACGACTTCGGCGTCGAGAGCCTCGCCGGGATCATGGACCCGATCGCGGAGCGGGTGATCAAGCGGGTGGTGTGCGACGTGCTCGCCTCGCTGTTCGGTCCGACCTCCGTGCTCGAAGGCGGCGAGGCACTCTCGGACCTCGGGCGGGCCGCCTGATGGACGCGGCGAACAGGTTCGACACCCGCGCCACGCACGCGTTGATGCGGCTGGAGTACGGGATCGCGCTGGGTGTGTGCGTGACGTTGGTCGTGCTGCACCTCGGCGAGATCCGCTGGCTGCCGGCGGTGCTGCTGTTCGTCTACATCGACCTCGTGGGGTACCTCCCGGGCGCGATCGCCCACCACCGCGCGAAGGGCGGGCGGATCGCGAAGGCGTACTACGTGCTCTACAACGTGATGCACAGCTTCGCCACGCAGGCCGCGGTGGTGGGCCTGTGGGTGCTGCTGTTCGGCTGGGAGTGGGCGCTGCTCGCGATCCCCATCCACCTGTGTGGCGACCGCGCGCTGTTCGGCAACGCGCTGAAGCCGTTCTCCGTGCCGTTCGAGCCCGAGCCGCACCCCGCCTTCCAGCGCCTCAGCCGAGAACTGGGGACACCGTGATCCCCCTGGAAGCCGACTGGGACCGGGCGCCCTCGTTGGTCGACGGCGCGATGTCGGTGGAGCTGACTCCGCAGCAGGCGAACCTGCGCTACTGGCTGAGCTCCGTTCCACAAGGGACACTGCTCGGCCGGCCCGACGGCCACGACCCGGCGCTCACCGTCCCGGAGTTCATGCGCTCTCCCGGCCCGCTGCGCGACGCCTTGATCGCCGAGTACGCGTTCCGCTCGGTGGCCGAGGAGAAGGCCACCCGCGCACTGTCCTATTTGGTCGCGATCGCACCGGACACCGACACCATGGAGTTCTACGCCACCCAGGTGCTGGACGAGGCACGGCACGCGATGGTGTTCCGCAACCACCTGCTCTCCCTCGGGGTGCTGGCGGAGAATCTGTGGCAGGCGATCGAGAAGTTCGCCGGCGCGGACGTGCACGCGGTGCTCGACCCGCTGGAGGAGCTCGGCCTCGAGGTCATGCGCGACGACGCGGACTTCCTCGGTGGCGTGGTGATGATGACGATCATCATCGAGGGCGCGCTGGCGCCGGCCGCGGAGCTGTCCGAGCGCAAGTGGCGGCCGCTCGACCCGGCCGCCGCGGAGATCGACCGGGGCGCGGGCATCGACGAGATCCGGCACCTGACCGTGGGCGCGGCGGTCGCGAAGCAGTACCTGGAGGCGCACCCCGGCGAGAAGGACCGGGTGCTGGAGCTGATCGGGCGCGGGATGCACCTGTGGACGGTGCTGCCGGTGCACGACCTGGTGCTGCGCCGCGAAGTCCTGTTCCAGCGCGGCCTGGAGCAGCACGCGCATGTCGTAGGTGACTACGAGATCTGGCCGGGCCGCCGCCTCGTCGACACGACCCCCGAGGAGCGGGCGGCCACGGCCGACGAGTGGTCCACGGAGATGAAGGCCAGCCGGCTCACGTACATCGGCTTGGAGGACGCATTATGACGCTCGCCGAAGTGGTGCCATTTCCACGAGTGCCGCAACCCGACGGGTCGGCAGCGGTCCTGTGTGGACTGGGCACCTGGCTGCCGCCGCGGGTGGTGCCCAATGCCGAGATCTCCCGGCGGCTCGACACCTCCGACGACTGGATCCGGGCCCGCACCGGCATCCGGCAGCGGCATGTCGTCGAGCCCGGGATGTGCACATCGGACCTCGCGGTCGAGGCCGGCATGCGGGCGCTGAAGTCGGCCGACACCGACCATGTCGACGCGGTGGTGCTCGCCACCACCACGCCCGACCGGCCGTGCCCGGCGACCGCGCCGGACGTGGCGCACCGGATCGGGCTGGACCGGGTGGCGGCGTTCGACGTCAACGCCGTCTGCACCGGGTTCCTGTACGGCATGGCGTCCGGCGCGGGGCTGATCGCGGCGGGCGTGGCCGAGCGGGTGCTGGTGATCGGCGCGGACACGTTCTCCACGATCACCGACCCGGACTGCCGCGCGACGGCCGCGATCTTCGGCGACGGCGCGGGCGCGGTGGTACTGCGCGCGGGATCGCCGCACGAGCTGGGCGCACTCGGCCCCTTCGACCTCGGCAGCGACGGCGCGGACGCCGACCTGATCATGGTGCCGGCCGGCGGCTCCCGCAGGCGCACGCCCGCGAGCGACGCCGAGCGGTACTTCACGATGGCCGGCAAGGCGGTGTTCCGCAAGGCGATCTTCCAGATGGCCGGCTCCGCGCAGTCGGTGCTGCGGAAGGCAGGGCTGCGGCTGCGCGACGTCGACAAGTTCGTGATCCACCAGGCGAACGCGCGAATCCTCAATGGTGTCGCGGACATGCTCGGCCAACCGGCCGGCAAGTTCGTGCGCAACATCGAGCAGGTCGGCAACACCGCGGCGGCGTCGGTGCCGCTGGCGATGAGCTCCGCGTGCGAGAGCGGGGAGCTGCGGGCGGGGCAGCAGGTGTTGCTCGGCGCGTTCGGCGGCGGGCTCACTTGGGGCTCGACCGTGCTGCGCTGGCCGGCCATCGAGATCTTGTAGGGAAGGGAACACCATGTCTGCAACGGTTCTCCAGCGGCTCTCCGGCATCCTGGTGGGCTACTTCGGGGTCGAGGCCGACGAGGTGCGGCCGGAGACCACGTTCGCCGAGCTGGACCTCGACTCGCTGGCGATCGTGGAGTTCGCGCTGGTCGCGGAGAAGGAGTTCGGCATCTCGATCGGCGAGGACGAGGTGTCGCCGCGGGCGCGGGTGCGCGACGCGCTCGACATGTTGGCGGCGAAGGGCATCCGCGGCGATGCCTGAACCCACCCCGTTCCACGCGGCGGTGACCGGGCTGGGCCTGGTGACACCGGCCGGCGTCGGCGTCGAGGCGTCGTGGCGGACCATCCTCGCCGGCCACCCGACCGCGAGCTTCGACCACTCGCTCGCGGGCATGCCGGTCGACTTCACCTGCCGTGTCCCGGGTTTCGACGCCGACGCGCTGCTCGGCAGGCGGACCGCGTGGCGGCTGGACCGGTACGTGCACCTCGCGCTGGTGGCTGCCCGCGAGGCGATCGCCGACGCCGGCCTGGACCCGGTGTCGTGGGACGGCGCGCGCGTGGGCGTGGTGATGGGCAACGCGCTCGGCGGGGTCGGGACGTTCACCGCGCAGCACGAGACGCTGCTCGCCGACGGTGCCGGCAAGGTGTCGTCGCTGCTGATCCCGATGATGGGGGTCAACATGGTGGCCGGGTACCTGGCGATCGACTGCGGCGCGCTCGGTCCGAACCTGGTCACCACGACCGCGTGCGCGTCGGCGACGACGGCCATCGGGACCGCGCGGGACCTGCTGCGGTCCGGCCGTTGCGATGTCGTGCTCGCCGGCGGGGCGGAGGCCGGGCTGTCGAGGCCGATCCTGGCCGGGTTCACCCGGATGGGCGCGCTGTCGGGCCGGGTGGACGATCCGGCCGCCGCGTCGCGGCCGTTCGAGCGGGATCGGGACGGGTTCGTCGCCGCGGAGGGTGCCGGGGTCCTCGTGCTGGAGCGCCCGGAGCACGCGCGGGCTCGCGGCGCCCGGGTTCGGGCGCTGGTCAGCGGTTACGGCGCGTCGGCCGACGCACACCACGCGACCGCGCCCGACCCGTCCGGGGCGGGGGTCGAGGCCGCCATCCGTTCCGCGCTGGCCGACGCCGGCCTCGCACCGTCCGATGTGGACCACGTGAACGCGCACGGCACGTCGACGCTGCCGGGCGACGCGGTCGAGGCGCGGGTGCTGGGCCGGGTGTTCGCCGACCGGCCGGCGGTCACCTCGGTGAAGGGCGTGACCGGGCACTCCCTCGGCGCGGCCGGTGCGATCGAGGCCGCGTGCACCGTGCTGTCCATCGAGACCGGGTGGGTGCCGCCGACGGCGAACCTGGACAGCCCCGACCCCTCGCTCGACATCGACGTCGTGCGGTCCGCGCCGCGACCCGTCCCGGTGGTCGCGGCGACCAGTAACTCGTTCGGGTTCGGCGGACAGAACGCCGTGCTCGTCCTGACCGCCGCCTGAGGACGCCCGCCATGCTCACCGTCTCCTTCCAGAACCTGCGGACCCGCGTCGACGCGGCCGGTCTGCTCACGCCGCGCCGCTCGTACTACGCGCTCAAGATCGCGTCGAACCTGGCGCTGTCGGCCCTGTGCTGGACCGTGTTCGTCCTCGTCGGGGACTCCTGGTGGCAGCTCCTCGTTGCGGTGGCGCTCGGGTTGTCGTTCGTGCAGTCGGGCTTTCTCGGCCACGACGTCGGCCACCGCCAGGTCAGCCGCGCCCGACGGGCGACCTACGCGTTGGGGCTGCTGCACATGAACGTGCTGATCGGCGCGGCGTTCGGCTGGTGGGTGGGGCACCACGACCGGCACCACAGCGACCCGAACAACCTCGACCGCGACCCGGACACGCTGCGCCGGCAGGTGATCTTCGACGTCGACGAGCTGGCGGTGAAGGGGCGGACCACGTTCCGCCGGTTCGTGATCCGGTTCCAGTCGGTGATGTTCTTCGTGCTGCTGAGCCAGGAGGCGTGGCGGGTGCACGCGGCCGGGTTCCAGGCCGCCCGGCTCGGCGGGTTGCGGCGATTGCGGCTGGAGCTGTCCCTGGTGGTGCTGCACGGGGTGCTGCTGCTGGGCGCGGCGTTCCTGGTGCTGTCGCCCGGGTTGGCGATGGCGTTCGTCCTCGTGTCGCAGACAGTGTTCGGGTTCTATCTCGGGGCCGTGTTCGCGCCGAACCACAAGGGGATGCCGGTGTACCGGGGCGCCGAGCTGGACTGGCTGCACCGGCAGGTGCTGACCGCGCGGAACATCCGGCCGGGGCGCGTCACCGACTTCGTGTACGGCGGGCTGAACTACCAGATCGAGCACCACCTGTTCCCGAGCATGCCTCGAGCGAACCTTCGCCGCGCGCGGCCTATCGTGCGGGAGTTCTGTGCTGAGCACGGGATCCCGTACGTGGAGGTGTCGGCGTGGGCGTCGTACCGGGAGGTGGCCCGGTTCCTGGGGGCGGTCAGCGCGGAGGCCCGGTCGTGATCGTCCAGGAGGAGCAGCCGTGGTAGATCGCGTCCTGATCATCGCGAACCCGGCCGCCGGCGGGGTGACCGCGGCGCTGGTGTGGCGGCTGACCCGCCTGACCCGCCGCTGCCGCCGCCCGGCATCGGTCCGCTGGACCTCCGCTCCCGGCGACGCGGTGGGCATCGCGCGCGAGGCGACGGCGTCGGCCGACCTCGTGATCGCGGTGGGTGGCGACGGCACGGCCCGCGAGGTCGCCGCGGGACTGGCGACGGCGTGGCGGCACACCGTGCCGATGCTGATCGTGCCGGCGGGCACCGCGAACTCTCTCTACCGGACGCTGTGGGGCACGACGCCGTGGGAGGAGGCGCTGGACGTGGCGTTGTCCGGCGCGACCCCGATCCGCGCGGACCTGGCCCGGGTCGTGGAGCTGGACCGCCTGGTGCTGGCCGGCGCATGCGCGGGCTTCCCGCCCCAGGGCATCCACGAGGCGAAGACCCGTGCCGTGTCGTACCCGGCGGCGTTGCTGGACCTGGCGCCGCGCTACGAGCCCTACCCGGGCCGGGTCCTGGTCGACGGCGTGGTTGTCCACAGTGGACCCACCATGCTGGCGAACGTCGGTGGGAGCCGGTACCGGGGCGGCGCGTACGAGCTCCTCCCCCACTCACGCCTGGACGACGGCCTGCTGGACGTGTGCGTCGTCGGCGCCGAGCACAGCGCGCTGGAGATGCTTCGCCTGACCCGGACGGGTGCCCACCTCGACGTCCCCGGCGTCGTCTACGCCCGCGGCACCCGGATCCGGGTGGAACGCCTGGACGGCCACCCTCTGTGCTTCGAGCACGACGGCGAGGTCCTCAGGTCACCGCGCACGAGCTACACACTGACCGCGCGTCCCGGTGCCGTCGCCGTGCTGGCCGCGCCCTCAGAGCTCGCCGGGCCGGGGCTTCCGGTCGTAGACACAGGTGACGCGGCGTAGCCTGCCGTCGGTGGCGAAGAGGGCGTAGTCGACGCCGGCGATGGTGGCCGAGCCCGCGGGGTCGAGCATGGCCCACGTGTAGCGGGCGCGGTCCTTGTGCAGGAACACCTCGCTCGTCCGGCAGAAGACACGGTTCGGGTACTTCTGCTGTATGCGGGCGATGTTGTCGCTGATCGCCCCGTAGCCGTGGGCGTCGACCGCCGGGGCGTGGTAGGTGCCGTCCTCCGCCCACGCGGACTCGATCAACACGTGCCGCTGATCGACGTCGGACTCGTTCCACGTGTCGACGTAGGTATCGATCTGCTGCTGGCGGTCGCTCACCGAACTGGCCTTCCTCGCGGTTCACCATCAGGTGTACCGGCCGTGCCCGGCGCGCGCGAGGTTTCGCGAGCGGGGCTCAACCCGGGCGCGAGAGGGCAGGGAACGACCAACCAGCAACCGATTCTGCTGACCCTGGCTCGAGATCCGCTCAAGACTGTCCGGAGTGGACCGGCGCGGTGCCGCCGAACGTCCGCCGGTAGTCCTTGGGCGCGACGCCGACGACGCGGTTGAAGTGGTGGCGCAGCAACGCGGCCGAGCCGAAGCCGCACTGTTCGGCGATCTCCTCGATGGTGAGCCGGGTCTCCTCCAGCAGCCGGCGCGCGTGCAGGACCCGCTGCATCGACAGCCACCGGTGCGGTGTCGTGCCCGTCTCCGCGACGAACCGGCGGGCGAACGTGCGCTCGGACATCTGCGCGCGGCGGGCGAGGCCGGCGACCGTGTGGTCCGTCGCGATGTTGTCCACCATCCAGGTCAGCACCGGCGAGAGGCTGTCCGCCGAGCACTCGGGGATCGGCAGCTCGACGTACTGGCGCTGCCCGCCGTCGCGCTGCGGCGGGACGACCATCCGCCGTGCGATCGCGGTCGCCGCGGCCGAGCCCATCTCGCGGCGCACGAGGTGCAGGCAGGCGTCAATGCCGGCCGCGGTGCCCGCGCTGGTGATGATGTCGCCGTCGTCGACGAAGAGGACATCCGGGTCGAGCAGTGCCTTGGGGAACCGCTCGGCCAGCTCGTCCACGTACCGCCAGTGCGTGGTGCACCGCCGGCCGTCGAGCAGGCCCGCGGCGCCGAGGATGAACGCGCCGCTGCACACCGAGATCAGCGTGGCACCGCGCGCGGACGCGTCGCGCAGCGTCTCGAGCACCGCGGTCGGGTACTCCTCGCGGATGGTCGCGGCGGGCACTGCCACGAGCTCGGCGTCGGCCACGGCGGAGAGGCCGTGCTCGGGGATGAGCAGCGCGCCGACGCTGGTGCGCAGCGGATTGCCGGGCTCCTCGCCGCAGACGAGGAAGTCGACGTGTGGCACGCCTTCCTCGGTGCGGTCGGTACCGAAGACCTCGCAGATGACGCCGAACTCGAAGGGTGCGACATGGTCGATCAGCACCGCGGCGACGGTAGTGAGCATGCCTTCAGAGTAGATGGCAGGATATTGCCGCACAAGGTCCGCTCTGCCACTGTTGGCAGGAATACGTCCAGCGCAAACTTAGTGCCATGGAACTCCTCATCACCGCCATCGTCATCGGACTCGTCATCTACGGCCTGGAGCGCAACCGCGTCCGGCAGGCCAACCAACCCAACGCCCACCTGGCCGGCAGCACGGACATCGTGGACCGCGACACCGAGCGCATCAGTTGCGAACTCCTGTTCCGCGACCCCACCGTTCGCCCCTGATGCCCCGCGAGTCCAACCTTCAGGACCCGCGAGTTCAACACTCAGGACAACCGACCGGCCCGGCCGCTACGCCGCGAACCTCCGTCGACGCAATGCTTCTCGGATCTCGGCGTGCAGCCGGGCCGGTTCGCGTAGATCGTCGGCGTCGGCTCTCAGCACGATCCACCCACGCCGCTCGAGGTCGGCCTGGCGCGCGGCGTCCGCCTCCGCTCGATCCACGTGAGCCGCATGGCCGTCGTACTCGACCGCCACCCGTGCCTCGTCCCAAGCGAAATCCAGCCGATACCGCTCCCGGCCTTCCAGGTCCATGACCGGCCACTGCTGTCGGGGGATCGGCAGACCGTCGTCGAAGAAGCCGAGCAGCAGCCAACTCTCCGCGGGAGACTCGGCCAGCCCGGTGGCCAGGAGAAGCAAGATCTCCCCTCGCCGCCGACCGCGCGGATCGCGTCGGGTCAGGATCCGGTTCAGCACCTCCGCCCGGAATCCTTCTTCGGACAATACGATCGCTTGGTCCGCGCACGCGAGCGCGGCACGTCGCGACGCCCGACAGAGCAGCTCGGCTATCGCACAGTCGAACGCGTGCACCCGGAGACCATCCAGCCCGACGACATCCTGCTCCTCGAACAGGCCCTGGTGAACGACGAGACCGCCAGCCCTGCGGACCGGCCGGTCATAGCCGACCAACAGATGCACCTCGCCTGCATCGGCAGCGGTGCACCCGAACAGCAACGCGGCGGTGTGGCTGGCGAGAACCGCCCGCCCGCCGACCTGTAACAGCGCCGCGGCGGCGCGAGTTCGAAGGTCCAGCCGGCGCTCCCGACTTACGAGCACTCCGCGGGCCGCACGGACACCGACCTCACCGCCGCCCGCACGGCGGGTGTCGACACCATCCGCCACCGCCGCCCGACCACCTCGCCCGCCGCCGACCCGGCAGCAGCACCGCCGCCGCCCAGTCCCTGGTTCGACACACTGTCCACGCCAGCGAAGACGGACCGGCCACAACAATAAGCACACTCACACGCCCGCCAGCCCACCCCGAGCCGCCACCGCAAACCGCACTGATACTGCAAGGGCAGTCACATGGTTGGGCTCAGCGCCCGACCTGCGGCATACGCGGATGTCACGCTTGTCGCATCCGGATTCGCCGGATCTCCTGAAGCAGGAGCCGGATGTCTTCCGGAGCGTGGCCGAGGAGGTCGGTGACCGCGTCTAGCCGCGGATCGGGAGAGGACCACCGACCGTCGCCGACATGAACGTCAACGTACATCTCGTGATCGACCTCCAGGTCGGCGTCGCCGACCTGGACGAAGCTGCTACCGCCGATCGCATGCCGGGTTTCCAGGAACACGGTCCACGGTGCCGGAGCCACCTCGAGCGCCTTCTTCACGCGTTGCTCGATCTCGTCGATGTCAGCATCGGACAACCTGTCAGCCATGCGGCCATGATGCCATCCGTTCGACGGGCCGAACTCGCTCATCGGCAGAAGAGGGCGTTGAGCTGACCAGTTTGTGGCTCTGGGCGGCTCGCTGGAGTCGCGAGCAACGTCTCTCGGGTGCGCCTGGCTACCGCCATCGGCGTGTCGGCTTGCTTGGTGCAGAGAAACTTCCGCCATTGCAAGCTCGCCCTGGGCGACTGCTACCGGCCCTACGGCACCGACTGCCCGCACGAACACGCCTGCGTTCGCTGCCCCATGATGCGCATGGACCCCCACCAACTGCCCCGGCTGGTCGCCATCGAACACGACACCCACCGACTGCTCACCGAAGCCACCACCAACAGGTGGGTCGGCGAGATCGCCGGCTTGGAAGTCACGCTCCAACGAATCCAGGACAAGAAAGCCCAGGTCGAGCGCATCCAAGCCACGACCGCAACCAACACCCCGGTCTGGCTCGCTCTCGAACCACCAGCAACCGCCAGCGCGCCACCCACTCCCTGACGAGAAACCACTCGTTTCGTTCCTCATAGACACCCCCGTCTGACCTCGGTTAGTGCAGTCAATAAGCCAACTCGGCCAACTGTGGATAACTGACCGGAGTGCACAACTCGCGGGTCCCGAGCGTTGGACTCGCGGGTTCTGGGCGTTGGACTCGCGGGTTCTGGGGGTTGGACTCGCGGGGGTGGGGTTGCGGTTTGTTGGGGGTGGCTGGGATGCTGCTAAACATTCCTGCTGGAATGTATGTGTCTACGTCGGGAGATGTGATGGCTCGTCAGCCCCGCTCGTTGGCCGGGAAGATCGTCGCGATCACCGGGGGTGGGCGCGGGATCGGGGCCGCCACCGCCGCGGCGCTCGTCGCGCAGGGAGCCAAGGTCGCCATCGGGGACCTGGACCTCGACGTGGCCAAGGCGACCGCGGACAAGCTCGGCGGGGACACCGTCGCGTTCCCGCTCGACGTCACCGACCGGTCGGGGTTCACCAAGTTCCTCGAGGAGGTCGAGGGCCGGCTCGGCCCCATCGACATCCTGATCAACAACGCCGGGATCATGCCGCTCGGCCGGTTCGAGGACGAGTCCGACCGCTCGACGACCCACCAGCTGGAGATCAACCTGCACGCCGTCATCCACGGCACCCGCGAGGCGGTCAAACGCATGCGACCGCGCAAGTCCGGCCACATCGTCAACATCGCCTCGGCCGCCGGCAAGGCGGGCTTCCCCGGCGGGGCGACCTACTGCGCCACCAAGCACGGCGTCGTCGGCCTGTCCGAGGCCGTCCGGATGGAGCTGCGCGGCTCCGGCGTCGACCTGTCCGTCGTCATGCCGGCGATCGTCCGCACCGAGCTCGCCAGCGGCCTGAAGGAGGCCCGCTTCTTCAAGTCCGTCGAGGCCACCGACGTCGCGAACGCCATCGTGAGGGCGCTCAAGAAGCCCCGGTTCGACGTCTACGTCCCAGCCTCGCTCGACGCGATGAACCGCATCACCCGGCTGATGCCCCGGTCCGTCGCCGAGTGGATCGTGCGCTCCCTCAAGGGCGACCAGATCCTCTTCGACGCCGAGCGCGACGCCCGCAAGGACTACGAGGCCCGCGCCGCCGCCAGCGCCCCCACCACCGACAGGGAGAACGCCGGATGAGGCCGGGCGCGCTCACCGACGACCTGCTCGACCGCCTCCGCACCCGGGTCACCGCGGGCGACGCCACGTACACGAGCACCGCCGTGTTCACCGGCGGCGAGCTGGCCACCCTGCCCGAGTCGACGACCGGCGACGTCACCACCGCGTTCGAGCGCGCGACCCGCGCTCAGCAGGCCTGGGCCGCGGCCGACCTGAGCGCCAGGCTGCCCGTATTCGAGCGGTTCCACGACCTCCTGCTCAAGAACCGTGACACCGTCGCCGACCTGATCCAGGCCGAGACCGGCAAGTCCCGCCGCGACGCGTTCGAGGAGCTCTGCGAGCCCGCGCTCGTCACCAGCTACTACCTGCGCACCGCGCCGAAGCTGCTCAGGCCGAGGAAGCGCGCCGGCCTCATGCCCGGCGCCATCGGCGCGGCGGAACACCGCCGGCCCAAAGGCGTCGTCGGCATCATCTCGCCGTGGAACTACCCGTTCGCGCTCGCGCTCGGCGACCTCATCCCGGCCCTCGTCGCCGGCAACGCCGTCGTGCTCAAGCCGGACAGCCAGACCGCGCTCAGCCCGCTCTACGGCGCCGAGCTCCTCTACCGGGCCGGCCTCCCCGAAGACCTCCTGCAGGTCGTGCTCGGCGACGGCCCCACGATCGGCGGCGCGGTCGTCGACACCTGCGACTACATCGGCTTCACCGGCTCCACCCGCACCGGCACCCAGATCGCCGAGCGCGCCGGCAAGCGGCTCGTCGGCTGCTCGCTCGAGCTGGGCGGCAAGAACCCGATGCTCGTGCTCGACGACGTCAAGATCGCCGCGACGGCGAAGAACGCCGTGCGCGGCTGCTTCGCCAACGCGGGCCAGCTGTGCCTGTCGATCGAGCGGATCTACGTGCACGACTCGATCTTCGACTCCTTCGCCGAGGCGTTCGTCGCCGAGACCGGCAAGCTGCGCCTGTCGGCCGGCTACGACTACGGCGCCGACATCGGCTCGCTCACCTCCCAGCGCGCGCTGAAGACCGTGGCCGAGCACGTCGACGACGCCCGCGCGAAAGGCGCGACCGTGCTCACCGGCGGCCGCCCGCGACCGGACCTCGGCCCGTTCTTCTACGAGCCGACCGTGCTCACCGACGTCACGCCCGAGATGCTCTGCCACGCGGCGGAGACGTTCGGCCCGGTCGTGTCGCTGTACCCGTTCGCCTCCGACGAGGAGGCCGTCGCGCTCGCCAACCAGACCGAGTACGGGCTGAACGCCAGCGTCTTCGGTCGCGACCGGACCCGCGCGGCGGCGGTCGGCACCCGGCTGCGCACCGGCACGGTCAACATCAACGACGGGTACGCCTCGGCCTACGGCAGCACCGACGCGCCGATGGGCGGCATGGGTGTCTCCGGCCTCGGCCGCCGGCACGGCGCCGAGGGTCTGCTCAAGTACACCGAGGCGCAAACGATTGCGACCCAACGCGTCACCGTGCTGAACCCGCCAAGGTGGGTGCCGTATGGCCTGTACACCAAGGTCATGGCCGCGTCGCTGCGGCTGATGCGCCGGATCGGGCTCAGGTAGCTCTAGAAAAACATACAATCGTGTTGGTATGTTGCCAGCATGGTTGCCAGGACGTTCGTCGTCGGTGTCGGGATGACCAAGTTCGAGAAGCCGGGCGCCCGGGAGTGGGACTACCCGGACATGGCCCGCGAGTCCGGCTCGAAGGCCCTCGAGGACGCGGGCATCCCGTACGCGGAGGTCGAGCAGGCCTACGTCGGCTACGTCTACGGCGAGTCGACGTCGGGCCAGCGCGCGGTCTACGAGCTGGGCCTCACCGGCATCCCGGTGGTCAACGTCAACAACAACTGCGCCACCAGGTCGACCGCGCTCTTCCTCGCCGCGCAAGCGGTTCGCGGCGGCGCCGTGGACTGCGCGCTGGCACTCGGCTTCGAGAAGATGCGGCGCGGCTCGCTCTCCGCCACCTTCGACGACCGCGCGCAGCCCCTCGCGAAGCACCTGCTCGCGCTCGCCGAGCTGCACGAGTTCGCGATGCCGCCGGCGCCCTACATGTTCGGCGCCGCGGGCCGCGAGCACATGGCGCACTACGGCACGACGCCGGAGCAGTTCGCCAGGATCGGCGAGAAGAACCACCGGCACTCGGCGAACAACCCGTACGCGCAGTTCCAGGACGTCTACTCGCTGGCGGAGATACAGAGCGCGAAGGTGATCTACGAGCCGCTCACCAAGCTGCAATGCTCGCCCACCTCGGACGGCTCCGGCGCGGCGGTCGTCGCGAGCGAGCGGTTCGTCGAGCGGCACGGACTCGCGCACCAGGCGGTCGAGATCGTCGGCCAGGCCATGACGACCGACGGGCCGGAGACCTTCGCCGACCCGAGCGCGATCTCGTTGGTAGGCGCCGAGATGACCCGCGCGGCCGCCAGGAAGGTCTACGACCAGGCCGGCTTCGACGCGCACGACGTGCAGGTGATCGAGCTGCACGACTGCTTCTCCACCAACGAGCTCATCACCTACGAGGCGCTCGGGCTGTGCGCGGAGGGGGAGGGCGGCAAGCTCGTCGACGCGAACGACACCACCTACGGCGGGCGCTGGGTGGTCAACCCGTCCGGCGGGCTGATCTCCAAGGGCCACCCGCTCGGCGCGACCGGCCTGGCCCAGTGTGCCGAGCTCACCTGGCAGCTGCGCGGCACCGCGGGCCCGCGCCAGGTCGACGGCGTCAACGCCGCGCTGCAGCACAACATCGGCCTCGGCGGCGCGGCCGTCGTCACCGCCTACCAGCGCGCCGAACGGTGAGGGAGAACCACATGGCACAGGTGACCGCGACCGTCGACTTCCCGGCGCCGCCGGACGAGGTCTGGCCGCTGATGGCCGACCCGCGGCGCTACGAGGACTGGCTGACCATCCACCAGGGCTGGCGCGGCGAGCTGCCCGAGGAGCTGTCGGTCGGTGCGAAGCTCACCGAGATCGTCACCGTGCTGGGCATGGCCAACAAGATCGAGTGGACGGTCGAGGAGTACCGGGTGCCGACCGCGGTGAGGATCTGCGGCACCGGCATGGCAGGCGCCCAGGTGTCGTTCACGCTGTCCGTCGAACCGAGCGGGGCGGGCTCGAGGGCGGCGATCGACGCGGAGTTCACCGGGCAGCTGGTGGTCGGCGCGATCGGCGCGGCGGTGGCGAAGCAGAGCAAGAAGGAGCTGGACGCCTCCCTCGCGAAGCTGGCTGATCTCGTTGGCTGACAACGAGATCGACACCGAGAGCGACGCGGGGTTCGACGCGGGCGGGGTCGGGGTCTGGACCGACGAGGACGACTTCGAGGTCACCAGGGAGCGGATGATCGCCTACGCCGAGGCGACCAACGACCCGATCGACGCGCACCGGACCGGCGAGGTCGCACCGCCGGTGTTCGCGATCGTGCCGGTGTTCAACGCGCTCCTGCCGGCGGTGCTGTCGGTGGCGCCGGTCGAGGCGGCCATCCGGATCGTGCACGGCGAGCAGGACTTCCTGTTCCACCGCCCGATCCGGGCCGGCGACGTGCTGACCTCGCGGGCCCGGCCGATCGGGTTCGCCGGGAAACCCAGCGGCAGCACGGTGACCGTGCACATCGAGAGCCGTGACGCGAACCACGAGCTGGTCAACGAGCAGTGGGTCACCTCGTTCTTCCGCAACGTCGACGCGGGCGCGACGGTCGGTGACCCGGCCCCGGCGCACGACGTCGGCACGGCCGGCGCACCGGTCGCCGACGTCCGGGCGCACGTGGACGAGGACCAGACGTTCCGCTACTCCCCCGCGGCCGGCGACCCGATGCCGATCCACCTCGACGAGGACATCGCGAAGCTCGCCGGCCTGCCCGGGATCATCGCGCACGGCCTGTGCATGCTGGCGTTCACCTCGTGGGCGGTGCTCACCGAGGTCGCCGGCGGCCGCACGGATCGCCTGCGGCGTCTGGCCGTGCGCTTCGCCAAGCCGGTCCTGCCCGGTCAGGACCTCACGACGTCCATCTGGGACGCCGGGGACGGCCGCTACGCCTACGAGTCGACCGTCGGCGACACCGTGGTCATCAAGAACGGCCTGGCCGAGATCGTCTAGAGAGGACAGTCATGGGAGCGTTGGACGGGCGGGTCGCGATCATCACGGGCGCCGGGCGGGGCATCGGGCGCGAGCACGCGCTGCTGTTCGCCAGGGAGGGCGCGCGGGTGGTGGTCAACGACCTCGGCGGCGCGAACGACGGCTCCGGCGCGGACAGCGGGCCCGCGCAGGAGGTGGTCGACGAGATCACCGCCGCGGGCGGCGCGGCGGTCGCCAACACCGACAGCGCGGCCGACTGGGCCGGCGCGGAGTCCCTTGTCCAGCAGGCGGTCGACGAGTTCGGCCGGCTCGACGTGCTCGTGAACAACGCCGGCATCCTGCGCGACGCGTTCGTCGCGAGCATGGCCGAGGCGCAGTGGGACGCGGTGATCTCCGTGCACCTCAAGGGCCACTTCGCGCCGCTGCGGCACGCGGCCGCGCACTGGAAGGCCCGCAGCAAGGCAGGCGAGCGGGTGGCCGCCGCGGTGATTAACACGGCGTCGGCGTCCGGCACCTTCCTGCCCAACGCCGGCCAGGCCAACTACGGCGCGGCGAAGGCCGGCATCGCCGCGATGACGCTCGTCGCCGCGCAGGAGCTCGAACGCTACGGCGTGCGGGCCAACGCGATCGCACCCGTCGCCCGCACCCGGCTCACCCTCGCCACGCCCGGCATGGGCGCGATGTTCGCCCAACCGGTCGAGGAAGGCGGGTTCGACGCGTTCAGCCCGGCCAACATCTCCCCGCTCGTGGCCTACCTCGCGCAGGAGTCCTGCCCGGTCTCGGGCAAGCTGCTCGCGGTCCAGGGCGGCGCGATCTCGCTGCTCGAGGGCTGGCACACGGTCGCCACCACGGAGACCGACAAGCCGTGGACCATCGCCGAGATCGAGCAGCGGATCGGGGTCTGGGCATGATCGACTGGTCGGAGACCGACCTGCTGGTGCGCGACACCATCCGGGCGTTCGTGGACAAGGAGATCCGGCCGCACGTCGAGGAGCTCGAGCACGGCGACCTGCCGCCTTACGACCTGATCCGCAAGTTCTTCACGGCCTTCGGCCTCGACGCGATGGCCCGCGACTCGTTCGACCCGGAGCGCGCGGGCGGCGGTGGCCCGGGCGGCGAGCGGGCGGCGCTGTCGCTGATCGCCGTGTCGGAGCTGTCCCGGGTGTGCCAGGGGCTGGTCACCGCGATGGGTGTGAGCGTCGGGCTGGCCGCCGGCACGATCATGAGCCGCGGCACGCCGGCACAGCGAACCCGCTGGGCGAAGGACCTGCTGACCTTCGACAAGGTCGGCGCCTGGGCGATCACCGAGCCCGACTCCGGCTCGGACGCGTTCGGCGGCATGCGCTCCACCGCCCGCCGCGACGGCGACGCGTTCGTCCTCTCCGGACAGAAGACGTTCATCACCAACGGGCCGCACGCCGACACGATCGTCGTGTACGCCAAGCTCGACGGCGAGGTCGCCACGTTCGTGCTCGACGCCGGGATGCCGGGGCTGACGCGGTCGAAGCCGTTGCGCAAGATGGGCATCCACTCCTCGCCGACCGGCGAGCTGTTCTTCGACGACGTCCGCCTCGAACCCGACCGCATGCTGGCCGGCGGCGGCCGGGAGAGCGCGAAGGCGAACTTCACCACCGAGCGGTACGGCGTGGCGGCGATGTCGCTCGGCATCATCGAGGAGTGCCTCGCGCTGTGTGTCTCCTACGCCAAGAGCCGGACCCTGCGAGGCAGGCCGATCGGCGACTTCCAGCTGATCCAGCTCAAGCTCGCGGAGATGGAGGTCGCCCGGCTCAACGTGCAGAACCTCGTCTTCCGCACGGTCGAGCTGCTGCGCGAGGGGCGCACCCCGACGCTCGCCGAGGCGTCCGCGATGAAGCTGTACTCCTCGAAGGCGGCCACCGACGTCGCGATGGAGGCGGTGCAGCTGTTCGGCGGCAACGGCTACATGGCCGAGTACCGGGTCGAACAGCTGGCCAGGGACGCCAAGTCGCTCATGATCTACGCCGGCAGCAACGAGGTCCAGGTGACCCACATCGCCAAGGACCTGCTGACCCGCTGACTGTGAATTGGTAACAAACCGACCGCGGTACACCCCTTTGACCCCTTGTGGAGTCGACAGTCTCAGGTGAACATCGACTACCAGGCGAAAGCCGGACCGTGAGGGCACCCCACCGGGTTTCGGTCCGGCCGTCGCCACACAACTGAACACACCTCCAGCGCCGACGAGAGCGGCGTCCCCTGCGGGAGGCAACGCGTGAGACACACACGCCCGTCCATCATGGTCGGGGCGCTAGCCGCCTTGACCCTCGTCCTGTCCATGAGCGGCAATGCGGCGTCGGAGGAGTCCTCCGCGCCCCGCGAGTCCGCCGAGTACTACGTCAGCGGCGCCAGTCCGGATGCCATTGACGTGCACATGCGCAGCGCGGTCGCCGACACCGGCGCCGCGATCAACTCCGTCGAGCACGGCGCGCTCAACATCACCGCGACCGCCGAGGAAGTCCGCGAGATCAAGGCGCTGGGCCTCACGGTCGAGTCCCAGCCGGCCATGAAGCACGACCACGGCGCGGCGGACGCGGCGCCGCTGGACTTCCCACCGGCCGACTCGAACTACCACAACTACGCCGAGATGACCGCGGAGATCAACACCGCGCTCGCCGCCCACCCCACCCTGGTGAGCCGGCAGGTCATCGGCCGGTCCTACCAGAACCGCGACATCGTCGCGCTCAAGATCTCGGACAACGTCGGCACCGACGAGAACGAGCCCGAGGTCCTGTTCACCCACCACCAGCACGCCCGCGAGCACCTCACCGTCGAGATGGCGCTCTACCTGCTCAACGAGCTCACCGACAAGTACGGCACCGACTCCCGGATCACGAACCTGGTCGACAGCCGGGAGATCTGGATCGTGCCGGACATGAACCCCGACGGTGGCGAGTACGACATCAGCACGGGCTCCTACGCGGGCTGGCGCAAGAACCGGCAGCCGAACTCTGGCAGCTCCGCGGTCGGCACGGACCTCAACCGCAACTGGCCCTACCAGTGGGGCTGCTGCGGCGGCTCGTCCGGCTCACCGTCGAGCGAGACCTACCGCGGTGCGTCCGGCGGGTCCGCACCCGAGGTCAGCGTGGTCATGAGCTTCGTGCGCAGCCGGATCGTCGGCGGCGTGCAGCAGATCAGGACCAACATCGACTTCCACACGTTCAGCGAGCTGGTGCTGTGGCCCTACGGCTACACCTACAACAACACCGCACCCGGCATGACCCAGCAGGACTACAACACGTTCTCGACGCTGGGCCAGCAGATGGCCGCCACCAACGACTACACGCCGGAACAGGCTTCGGACCTCTACATCACCGACGGCTCGATCGACGACTGGCTGTGGGGCGACCAGCGGATCTACTCGTTCACCTTCGAGATGTACCCCTCGAGCGGTGGCATCAGCGGCTTCTACCCGCCCGACGAGGTGATCGGCCGGGAGACCTCGCGCAACCGGGAGGCGGTCCTGCACCTGCTCGACTACTCCGACTGCCCGCCGCGGGTGATCGGCGTGACGTGTGACGGGAGCGAGCCGCCGCCGGACGGGGGCAGCTTCGAGAACACGACCGACGTCAACATCCCGGACGCGGGCGCGGCGGTGTCCAGCTCGATCGCGGTGACCGGCGTGTCCGGCAACGCGCCGGCGGACCTCGCGGTGTCGGTGGACATCAAGCACTCCTACCGCGGTGACCTGGTGATCGACCTGATCGCGCCGGACGGAACGCCCTACCGGCTGAAGAACTCCAGCGGCAGCGACTCCGCGGACAACGTGATCACGACCTACCCGGTCAACGCGTCCGCCGAGGTCGCGAACGGCACATGGCAGCTGCGCGTGCGCGACGTCTACGCGGCCGACACGGGCTACATCGACTCGTGGCGACTCACCTTCTGACGGCTCACCACACTTGAAAGGACACCAGATGACCCTGCACTCCTGGAAGTCAACGTTCAGACGGCTGGCCGGCAAGGCCACCCTCGTCGTGGTGGGCACCGCGGCGGTGCTCGGCGCGGCCGCCGGCCAGTCCGTCGCGGCGCCACCGGCGCCCGCGGACGACGTGCAGCCCCAGGTCGTCGGCGGCGTGCGGGCCGCCCAGGGTGAGTTCCCCTGGATGGTGCGGCTGTCGATGGGCTGCGGCGGGGCTCTGTACACCCCGAACGTGGTGCTGACCGCGGGCCACTGCGTCGGCGCGACCGGCAACAACACCAGCATCACCGCCACGCTCGGCGTCGTCGACCTGCAGGACCCGGCCCGGATCACGCGGCAGTCGAACTACGTCTACCGCGCGCCGGGCTACAACAACCCGGACGGTGACGACTGGGCGCTGATCCGGCTCGCCTCGCCGGTCAGCGGCATTCCGACGCTGCCGGTGGCGACCTCGGGCGCGTATGACAGCGGCACGTTCACCGTCGCCGGCTGGGGCGCCGCGGTCGAGGGCGGCGGCCAGCAGCGGTACATGCTGAAGGCCGACGTCCCGTTCATCACCGACGCGCAGTGCGGCCAGGCCTACTCCGAGCTGGTGCCCGCGGAGGAGATCTGCGCCGGCAACTGGGACGACGGCGGCGTGGACACCTGCCAGGGTGACTCCGGTGGCCCGATGTTCCGCCGCGACACCGCCGGCGCATTCGTCCAGGTCGGCATCGTGAGCTGGGGCTACGGCTGTGCGCGTCCGGAGAACCCCGGCGTGTACACCCAGACCAGCTACTTCTCCTCGGCGATCGCGGCGGCCGCGGCCTCCCTCGGTGGCGACCCGCAGCCGACGTGCGCGACGCAGGCGAACACCACCCGCATCTCCATCCCGGACGCGGGTTCGGCGGTCAACAGCCCGGTGACGATCTCCGGCTGCGCCGGCGCGGCCTCGTCATCGACCCAGGTCGAGGTGCACATCACGCACACCTACCGCGGTGACCTGGTGATCGACCTGATCGCGCCGGACGGAACGCCCTACCGGCTGAAGAACTCCAGCGGCAGCGACTCGGCGGACAACGTGAACACCACGTACACGGTGAACGCGGCCAGCGAGACCGCCAACGGCACCTGGAACCTGCGGGTGCGGGACGTGTTCAGCGCCGACACCGGGACGCTCGACAGCTGGAAGCTCAGCGTCTAGCCCGATAGGTCCGAATAGTCGAGGGCCGCTCCCGAGATCGCTCGGGGGTGGCCCTCGGCGCCGTTCGCAGGCAAGATACGGGCAAGTTACCGTGAGGTAGCGTCGCCGCGCGTACGGGCCGGCGCGCGCTTTTCGAGGAGTTGACATGCGTGAACTCGCAGTTCCGCCGCTGGCCACCGTGCCGAGTGGCGGCGGGCTGGCCGACGTCGTCTTCACCAACGCGGACGAGGCGCCGAACGCCGTCTCGTTCCGGCGCAAGGTCGGCGGCGCGTGGCGCGACGTCACCGCGGCGCAGTTCCTCACCGAGGTGGTGGCGGTCGCCAAGGGTCTCGTCGCGTCGGGCATCGGCCCGGGCAACCGGATCGGCATCCTGGCCGCCAACTGCTACGAGTGGACCCTGTTCGACTTCGCCGTCTGGGCGGCCGGCGCGGTCTCGGTCCCGATCTACGTGACCTCCTCGGAGGAGCAGATCGAGTGGATCATGTCCGACTCGGGCGCGGTCGCGGTCGTCGTGGAGAACGCGGGCCTGGAGAAGAGGGTCGACGCGGTCCGCGGCAAGCTCACCGACCTCGAGCGGGTCTGGCGGATCGACGGCGGCGCGGTCGAGACGCTCGTCGAGGCGGGCAAGGACATCGCCGACGACGAGGTGGCCGCCCGGCGGTCGGCGGTCAAGCCGGACGACCTGGCCACGCTCATCTACACCTCGGGCACCACCGGCCGGCCCAAGGGCGTCGTACTCACCCACCGCAACCTGTTCGCCTCGGTCGGCAACGCCGTCGAGTACCTCGCGCCGATGTTCAAGGGCTTCGAGGCCAGCACGCTGCTGTTCCTGCCGCTCGCGCACGTGTTCGGCCGCATGGTCGAGGTCGGCGCGGTGATGGCCCGCGCGACGCTCGGGCACTGGTCGGACGTCAAGACGCTCACCGACAACTTGGCCGTGTTCAGGCCGACGTTCATCCTGTCGGTGCCCTACGTGCTGGAGAAGGTCTACAACGGCGCGCGGCAGAAGGCGCACGCCGGCGGCAAGGGCAAGATCTTCGACGCCGCCGCGGCCACCGCGATCGCCTACAGCGAGGCGGGCGGCAGGGCGGGACTCGGCCTCAAGGTCAAGCACGCGCTGTTCGACCGGCTCGTCTACAGCAAGCTGCGGGCCGCGCTCGGCGGGCAGGTGCAGTACGCGATCTCCGGCGGCGCGGCGCTCGGCACCCGGCTCACCCACTTCTTCGGCGGCGTCGGCATCACCGTGTTCGAGGGTTACGGGCTCACCGAGTCCACGGCCGCGTCGTTCGTCAACGCGCCGGGCGCGTACCGGCCGGGGACCGTCGGCAAGCCGTTGCCCGGCACCGCGGTCCGCATCGGCGACGACGGCGAGGTGGAACTGCGTGGTGACGGCGTGTTCACCAGCTACTGGAAGAACGAGGCCGCCACGCGGGAGGCCATCGACGGCGAAGGCTGGTTCGTCACCGGCGATCTCGGCGACCTCGACGCGGACGGGTTCCTGCGGATCACTGGGCGCAAGAAGGAGATCCTGGTGACGAGCGGCGGCAAGAACGTCGCGCCGTCGGTCATCGAGGACCGCATCTCCGCGCATCCGCTGGTGGGGCAGGCGCTCGTGGTCGGCGACGGGCAGAAGTACGTGGCGGCGCTCATCACCGTCGACGCGGACTACTTCGCCTACTGGAAGACCGTCGCCGGGAAGTCCGAGGCCGCGACGGTGGCCGACCTCGCCGAGGACACCGACCTGCTCGCGGAGATCCAGCAGGCCGTCGACGACGGTAACCTCGCGGTGTCGAAGGCGGAGTCGGTACGCAAGTTCCGACTGCTGGATACCGAGTTCAGCCCGGAGAACGGCTACCTGACGCCGTCGTTGAAGCTCAAGCGCCACGTGATCATGAAGGATTTCGCCAAGGAAGTGGACGCGCTGTATTCCTGAGCTCGTAACCGTTCGACCACAGCCGATCACGAGGTAGGGTTTCCGGCACCTGGGCCCGTCCTGACGTTCATGTGCCGACTGGAGGCGACCGCGATGGGACGACACTCGTCGGCCAAGCCGCGCGGATTCCGCACCCGGTCGCCGATCATCCTGCTGAGCGCGTTGCTCGTCGTGGCGCTGCTCGGCTGGTTCACGTTCGACTTCCTCCGCGACCGGCTGCGCGCGTCGAGCTGTGACACCACCACGGTCATCAACGTGACGGCGGCCCCCGACATCGCGCCGGTGGTCACCCAGGTCGGCGACCGAGTGTCCGAACAGGACGATGGATCCTGCTACAAGGTCAACGTGACCAGTCGCGAGTCGGCCGGCACGGCCGAGTCGCTCGTGGTGTCGGACGGCTCCGAGCGGCCGGACGTGTGGATCCCGGAGTCGACGATCTGGTTGCAGCACTCACAGGACAACGGCGCGTGGAACGTCCCGGTGAACGGCACGTCGATCGCCAGCTCGCCGGTGGTCATCGCGCTCACCGAGGACACCGCGACCCGGCTCGGCTGGCCGCAGGAACAGCCGCAGTGGAGTCAGGTGCTCGGCCCGGACGCGGGCGAGCTCACGATCGGCATGCCCGACCCGGCACGCGAGCCGGCGGGTGTGTCCACGCTGTTCGGCATCCACCAGCTGGTGGGCACGGGACCGAACGCCGGCAAGACGATCACCGCCGAGCTGCGCAAGCTGTCGCCGAACACCGCGTCCGAGCTGACCGACCTGTTCGCCCGGCTGCCCGGGACCGGAAGCGCGGAGGAGCCCCTCGACGGGTTCCCCACCTCGGAGCTGTCGGTGCTGCGCAACAACGCGAAGGACGGCGCGCCGCTGGTGGCGGCGTACGCGCAGCCCGCGGTGCCGGCGCTGGACTACCCGTTCGTCGTGCTGCCGGAGACCCCGCAGGACAGGCGGGACGCGGCGGAGCGGTTCCTGAAGGTCCTGATCGACCAGCAGGCGGCCGATGACCTGGCGGACGCCGGCTTCCGCACCCCCGACGGCGAGATGCTGCGCGAGCGCTCCGGCGACCGCCGCACGATCGGCACGAAGATGACCCCCGCCGAACGCCCCAACGCGACGCAGGTCGGCCAGCTGCTCAACGAGTGGGCCGGGGTCAACCTCAGCGCGCGGATCCAGGTGTTGCTCGACGTGTCCGGCTCGATGAACGAGGCCGTGCCCGGCACCGGTCGAAATCGCATGGACGTCACGCTGCAGGCGGCCGAGCTGGGCATCGGCCTGATGAAGCCGACGACCAAGCTGGGCATATGGCTGTTCTCCACCAACCTGGACGGGCAGAACAAGGACTACAAGGAGCTGCTGCCGGTCACGCCGGTTGGCGACCTGAAGTCCAGCGGCGCGTTGGAGAAGCTGCGCCAGGTGAAGGCCCCGGAGGTCGGCGCGACCGGGCTCTACGACAGCACCCTCGCGGCCTACCGGTCGGCGACCCAGAACTTCGAGCCGGGCCGGATCAACGTCGTGATCGTGTTGACGGACGGCCGCAACGAGGACTCGAACGGGATCTCACGGGAGCAGCTCCTGGGCGAGCTCGCGACCCTGCAGGATCCGAGGCGGCCGGTGCAGATCATCGGCATCGGCATCGGTCCCGACATCGACGACGAGGAACTGCAGGCGATCTCCGGCGCGACGGGCGGCCAGGCCTTCACCACCCCGGACCCGACGAAGATCGGCGACATCTTCTACGCCGCGCTGAGCAGGCTGCTCTGCCAGCCCCCCACCTGCCAGCCCACCACCGGCGGCTGACCACACCCGTTCCAACCCGCGAGTCCAACGCCCAGGACCCGCGAGTCCAACGCTCCGGACCCGCGAGTCCAACGTTCGGAACCCTTGTGCGGCCACGAACGAGCCCGAGCGGCCCATCGGACGGCTCGATCACCAGCGTGAACGCCGCCGCGGCCCGTCGCCGTGGGCCTCCGTCCCCGCGATCCAGCGCACCGACGGCCATCGACAAGAACGGACATCGGCAACCGATCCTGTGGGCAACCGGCAACCAGGTAACAGATCGCCCGCCGCGCCGATACCTAGGCAAGACTCACTGCAGCGCGAGGAGTGCCGTGTCCGTCGACCAGGCGGTTCCGCGCCATCTCAGCCCCCCTCCCAGTCCCCGCAGCCCCGGCAGGCACATCGCGCTGGCGGCGTTCGCCGTCGCGGCGGTGCCGTTCGCCGTGCACGCGGTGGTGTGGTTCGGCGGCTACTTCGGCCAAGACGACTTCGTCATCACCTACCGGGCCGCGCACGCGTCCCCGCTGGACCTCGGCTTCCTCTTCCAGGAGTACAACGGCCACCTCCAACCCGGCGCCTTCCTCCTCGCCTGGGTGGTCACCCAGGCCGCACCGCTCAGCTTCACCGTCGCCGTCATGCCGTTGCTCGTCATGCAGGCCGCCATCCTCTGGCTGTACTGGCGCGTCCTCACGAGACTCTTCGGGCCGCGGTGGGCACTCGTCCCGCTGTACGCGGTGTTCGCCTGCTCGCCACTCATCCTCTACCCCACGCTCTGGTGGGCCTACGCCCTGCAGCTGTTGCCCTTCCTGCTGGCCGTCCTCGCCGCCCTGCACGCGCACCTGCGGTACCTCGACGGCCGCGGCGGGTGGTGGGGGTCGATGCTCTGGATGGTCTTCGGGCTGGCGTTCTACGAGAAGGCCGCGCTGGTCCCGGTGGCGCTGCTGGGCGTCACCGCGCTGCTGGCGCCCCGCACGGAGGCCGGGCCGATCCTCTGGGCACTGCGCCGGTACCGCCGGCTGTGGTTCGGGTTCGCCGGGCTGCTGGCCGCGTTCGGCATGGCGTTCCTGGTGCTGACCGACAGCCAGACGCGCACGGACACGGTCACCAGCCGCAGCATGCTCGAGTTCGCCTACAAGTCCATTGTGGACAATCTGCTGCCCGGCCTGGTCGGCGGGCCGCTGACCACGGCGGGCGGCGGGTCGGCCATTGCCACGCCATCGCTCGCCCTCCGGCTGGGCTCGGCCGCTGTCGTGGTGGCGGTCATCGTGGTGAGCGTGACCCGGTCGCGGCGGCGGGCGCTGCTGCCGTGGCTGTTCCTCGCCGCGTACCTCACCGTGACCCTCGGGCTCGTCGCGACCACCCGGCTCGGCAAGATCGGCCTGGGGGTCGGCGCCGACCCCCGCTACGTCGCCGACGCCGTGCCCGTCGCCGTGCTGTGTGCCGCCTTCGCGCTGCTGCCCGCCAGGCGCCTGACCGAGCCGGCCGAGCCCGCACCGGCGCCACCGGCACCACGGTGGCGGCTGGTCGCCACCGTCCTCACGGTGCTCCTGGTCACGAACGCCATGGCGACCTTCGTGCGGATCGCGCCGGCACTGCAGTTCCGCGAGGCGCGCGACTACGTCGCCGCCGCCCGCGACGCGCTGGCCGCCAACCCGGAGATGGTCCTGCTCGACGGCCCGACCCCGGACTCGGTGATCATCAGCTGGTTCCTCGCCGACGCGTCCGCCTCGCGCGCGATCGGCCTGCTGCCCGAGAACCCGCGCTTCGACCGCCCCACCGAGAAGCTCTACCGGTTGGACAGCACCGGTAGACCCCAACCGGTGCTCACGCTGACCGACCCGGTCGCCGCGATGCCCGGCCCGGCGCCGGACTGCGGCTACCTGGTGGAGGACGAGACCGTCCGCATCCCCATGGAGGACACGGTGTCCGGCCGGCGGATCGTCCGGATCGGCTACTACACGGCGGATCCCGGCATCGGCATCGTCCGGCTCGGCGACACGTCGACAGAGGTCGAGTTCGACGCGGGCCTGCACGTGGTCCACTTGGTGGTGACCGGCTCCTTCACCCACGTCGACGTCACCCGCGACCTCGACGTGACCCCGATCTGCGTCACCGACATCCAGGCCGGCACACCATAGTGTCTCGTGATTCTGTTGTCTTTACTTTGCGTTGTTGTCGACGAGTTTCTTGATGTTGGTTTGGACGGTGCGGACCTTGGTGAGGATCTCGTCGTCGGTGGTGGTCCAGGCAAACGGTTTCGGGTTGTCCAGTGGGTGATGTAGTCGCGGATCTGGGTGATCAGGACCTTCACGCTGGTGAAGGTGCGACAACCCCGTCTCGACCGGCGGGCTGGCAACGGTAGCCGCCAGAATCCTGGCCGAATCGACGCCGGAACCTGCTCACGACCCGCCCCACGCGGCAGGTCCAGCAACCCGCCGATCCCATCGGCGTCGTAGCGAGAAAACCACAGGTCCACCGTCGGCCGCGACACCCCGGCCAGCGCAGCGACCTGCCGACCTTCCACACACCACAACCCGATCCGCGCCCGCGTCGCGACAGTGGCCGGCACATCCGAACTGTTCACCATGACCCGCAACTCGGCCCGCTGATCGACTGTCAACTCCACCTACTCAGCCAAACACCAAGATCAGTCACCCCAACGTAAAGCAAACAGAATCACGAGACACAAGTTGGTGTCAGTGGTCTTAGCGATCAGTGATCGTTTGCTGGTCACGTGGTCCAGTTGCCAGATGGGGTTGCGGTTACCGCGACGGGCATGCCGTCGCCGGCGCGGTACCCAGCGGGAGTGGCCGTAGCCGGCGTGTCCAGCCAACAGCCGTGCTCGCCGACGCCGGGGTGCGTTTCTGGTGCGCCACGACCAGGTCACATCAGAATGGTGGTGGTACGGGTTCGGGGTGGGTGATGGGTTCGGGGTGGTGTGGGTAGCGGAACCCGCAGGGTGAGACCCATTCCAGGATCTCGCCGCGTTTGATGATCTTCCAGCCGCCGAAGGACTTCGCGCGGTGATGCGGGCGACACGCCGGGTGCACGTTGTGCTTGTCGGTCGGCCCCACCGGGAACGGCTCGCGATGATCCAGATCGCACCGCACAGCGGGCCGGACACAACCCGGCCCCGTGCACGTCGGCATGGCGGCCTGGATGTGATCCCGCAACGCCGCGGGCGGGCTGTAGCGGCGCCGCCCCACATCCAACACCCGGCCGGTCGCGGGCTCGGTCAGGATCCGCCGCCACGTCGCATCCGCCTGGTAAGCGAGATCCACGGCTTGTTGGGCGGCGATGTCGCCGTACCCGACCAGATGCCCCGGGGTGTTGCCGGCCCCGAGCGCGGCGCGGGCGGGCAGGGTGACCTGAACGGTGATCTTGGCGTGCTGGAAGTCCTTACCGGCCAGCAAGTCGAGGGCGACATCACTGCGGAGCTGGTCCATCGTCCGCCCGTCCGCGCCGCCGGTGTCCCGAAGCTGGTAGGCGATCGCGTCGACCCGCTTGGCGGCGACTTGGATCCGGGCGGCCGGGCCGTGGACGGTGAGTGCGGCGCACCCGTCCTCGGTCGGATACATGTCCACCCGCCGCCGTGCGACCCGCTGCTCGTGCAGCGCCTGCAGGGCGTCGGCGTTCACCCGCGCCACGATCCGCCGCAACACGCGGCAGAGCTTCACGGCCGGCATCTCCTCGACCCGGTCCAGGATCTCCCGCTCCACCACCGCCGCATCCTCCAGCGACAACGGCAGGGTCGCGTCGGCGATCTTCGACGCCCGGTAAGGGTCGAGACGCCCAGCCTTGATCGCCGCCAACGCCCGGGGCAACCGAGTCGCCAGGGTGACCGCGAGATCGAGACGCTCCTGGGCCGCGCGAGGTGAGAGCACCAGCAACGCCGCGACCTCCACCGCGTCGAACTCACTGCCGCTGGCCGCGGCGAAGATGGCGAGTTGTTCCAGTTCGTGTCCCTGGGCCCGCCACGCCGCCCGGGTGAACCCGCGGGCCATCGCCAACGGCACCGCCTCTGGCGGCGCGTCTTCGGGCAGATCAACCGACTCGTACATGTGGTCGATTCTACCGAACCCGCAGCACGGTTTCCGTTGCTGGCAAGGGTTTCACCCTATCGGTTCGGCATGCACTCACCGTGTCCGCTCGCTGGTTCGCTTGAGACCGGCCTCGTAGCGGACGGCTTCGTGATCAGCCCACCCCCACGACCGGCCGATCCCGTGATCGTCCGTCACGCTGACATCCCACCGAGATCAACTTTCGGAACAGGCCTCAGAAAGGGTCGTACGGCCCGTGATGACCGACCCACCCGGCCACCCTGCGCAGGCGCAACCGCAGCAGTACCTTCACGAACACGTTCCACCCGAACCACGGCAGCTGCGCAACCACGCGCAGCCGGTCCGCGAAACCCGGGCGCCGCAACACGAAGCGGGCCAGCGAGCGGCTCCGGTCCACGTACGTGAACCGCGAGCCCAGCAGTACCTTGTGCACCGTCCCGGCCGTCACGCCGATCGACGAGTAGCAGTCGTGCACCAGGATCTCGCCGCCGGGCGGCAGGTGCGCCGACCACCGCAGATCGTCCACATAGGTCCAGTAGTCGTGCTTGCCGTCCACGTACAGCAGGTCGACCGGCCGGCTCCAGGTCGGGCGCAGCTTCGTCGAGTAGCCGACCACCAGCTCCACCACGTCGGCGAGGCCCGCCACCGCGATGTTCTCCTCGAAGCGGTCCCGGGTGGACCGCCCGCCGAACAGCCTGCCGTCCACGAACGCGTCGATCGCCACCACCCGGGCGCCGACCGCGCGGGCCGCGTGGCCGAGGATCACCGTCGACCGGCCCTGGTGGCTGCCGATCTCGACGACCGTCGCGCCGGGCGCGAGCCCGGACACCGCGTCCCACAGCATCCTGGCCTGGCCTTCGGTGAGCCAGCCGGGAATGTCGGCCGCCGAGGCCCAGACACCCTCGAAGTCCACGGAGAACCTGCCTACCGGAAGCCGACTTTGGTCGGGTCACCATAGCCCTACTATTCGTGCGATGTTAACCGTCGATCGCAGGGTCTCCAAGCTGTCGCGCAACCCGGCGGCCTGGGTCATGCTGGGCCTCACCCTGCTGTCGTTCCTCCAGCGCCCCGGCCGCACCACGTTCGACACCAAGCTGGACCTCGCGATCGACCCGACCGCCTTCCTCGGCCGCGCGCTGCACCTGTGGAACCCCGAGGCCACCGGCGGTGAGCTGCAGAACCAGGCCTACGGCTACCTGTTCCCGATGGGCCCGTTCTTCGCCGGCGGCCAGTGCTCGGGCTGCCGCCGTGGCTCACCCAGCGCATCTGGTGCGCGCTGCTGCTGTGCCTCGCGTTCGGCGGCATGCTGGCGCTCACCCGCGCGCTGCGCATCGGCAGCGAGCCGGCCCGCTTCGCCGGCGCGCTCGCCTACACCCTCGCGCCGCGGATGCTCACCGAGATCGGCTCGCTGTCAGCGGAGATGCTGCCCGCGGTGCTGCTGCCGTGGGTGATGCTGCCGCTGGTCAAGGCGAACCGGATCGGCTCGCTGCGGCGCGCGGCGGGGCTCTCCGCGCTGGCCGTGCTCGCCATGGGCGGGATCAACGGCGCGATGGTGCTGATGGCGCTCGTGCTGCCGGTGCTGTGGCTCGCGACCCGCCGGTTCACCGCCGAGCACGTCAAGCTCTGCGCGTGGTGGTGCGGCTCGGTGTTCGCCGCGTGCCTGTGGTGGATCCTGCCGCTGCTGCTGCTCGGCGAGTACAGCCTCCCGTTCCTCGACTACATCGAGTCGGCGACCAACACGACCGCGCCGATGTCGCTGTTCCAGGTGCTGCGCGGCACCAACCAGTGGGTCGCCTACGTCGTCGCCGGCACACCGTGGTGGCCGTCCGGCTTCATGCTGATCGACAACCCGGTGCTGATGCTGGTCACCGGTCTGGTCGCGGCGATCGGGCTGTTCGGGCTGGTCCGCGTTCGGCTGCCGGAGCGGCGGTTCCTGGTGCTCGGCGTGCTGACCGGGCTCACCCTGCTCACCGTCGGCTACGTCGGGACGCTCGACGGCCCGCTCGCCGCCACCGTCCGGGGCCTGCTGGACGGCCCGCTCGCGCCGCTGCGCAACGTGCACAAGTTCGAGCCGGTGCTGCGGCTGCCGCTGATGCTCGCGTTCACCCACGCGATCACCGGCCGGTTGCCCGGCATGGCCCGGGGCACCTCGCGGCTGCGCGCGACCCGGGCCCGGATCGCGGTCGCCGCGGTGCTCGTGGCCATCATGGCGGCACCCGCGTGGCTGCTCACGCTGCGCCCCGGACCGGGCTGGGCGGAGGTGCCGGACCACTGGCGCGAGGCGATGACCTGGCTCGGTGACGCCGACCCGAACGCGCGAACGCTGCTGCTGCCCGGGTCCGGGTTCGGCGACTACACCTGGGGCCGCACGGTCGACGAGCCCGCGCAGGCACTGGCCCGCTCGCCGTGGGCGGTGCGCAGCCAGATCCCACTCGGCTCCGAGGGCAACACCCGGATCATGGACGCGGTCGAGGACGCGCTCGCCGATGCCCGTGGGTCACCCGGGCTGGCGGCGTTCCTCGCCCGCTCCGGCTACCGGTACCTGTTGCTGCGCAACGACATCGACCAGGACGGCACCGACGCACCGCCACCCGCGGCGCTGCGCGCGGGGCTCGCCGGCTCGGACGGGCTGCACCGGATCGCCGACTTCGGCCCGCCGGTGACCCTCGACGGCGTCGGGCGGGTGCCGTCGCTCGAGATCTACGAGGTCGAGCGCACGGTGCCGCGGGCGAGCGTGGTGTCGACCGAGGACATCCCGACGGTGAGCGGCGGGCCGGAGTCGTTGCTGCCGCTGCTGGAGGCGGGCGTGCTCGACGCGCGCACCCCGACCGTGCTGGCCGGCGACGGCGGGCTGCGCGACTCGCGCGAGTGGCTGGTGACCGACGGCCTGCGGCACCGCGAGCGCAACGTCGGCCGGGTGCGGGACAACCTGAGCCAGACGCTCACCGCGGACGAGCCGCCGCGCCAGCGCAGACCGTCGACCGACGTACTGCCCTTCCGCGGCCGCGAGCACCAGACGGTGGCCGCGTACCGCGGCATCCGCGACGTGACCGCGTCGACGTCGATCAGCTACGCGGACGCGGTCAACGAGAGCGACCCGTCCGGGCTGCCGTTCGCCGCGATCGACGACGACCCGCTGACCGCGTGGCGCTCGTCGAGCTTCACCGGGCCGGACGGCCAGTGGCTCGAGGTGGAGCTGGACACGCCGCGGCGGGTCGACGAGGTCAGCCTGGCGATGGTGGACAGCCTGCGGGTCGGCTGGCCGGTCACCCGGGTACGGATCACCACGGACAACGGCAGCGTCGAGCACGAGGTCGCCCGCGGCGGCGGCCCGCAGCGGTTCTCCACCGCGCCGGGGCTGACGAGCACGGTCCGGGTGACCGTCCTGGGGGTGGCGGCCGGGCGGCAGTCCGGCAACGTGGCGATCTCGGAGCTCGCGGTGCCCGGCGTGACGCCGACCCGGGCGCTGGCGGTGCCCGAGGACGCGGCGCCGTCGGCCGACCAGCAGGCGAACTTCGTCTTCACCCGCGGCGCGCAGCCGCGGTACGCGTGCGTGGCCGGACGCTGCGACGCCGATCGGGCGCGGGTCGGCGAGGAGCCGACCGGGGTGCACCGGCTGTTCAGCACGTCGACGAAGGCGAACTACCGGATCGAGGGCACCGTGCTGCCCGCGGTCGGTGGCAGCCTCCCGGTGGCACTGCCCGGTTTCGAGGTGTCCGGCTCGAGCCAGCTCGCCGGCGACCCGGCGGCGGGCCCGCTGGCCGCGGTGGACGGCGACCGGTCGACGACGTGGATCGCGGCCGGGACCGACCTGCGGCCTACGCTCAAGCTGTCCTGGTCCGGGCCGCGTGAGCTCTCCGGGCTGCGACTGTCCACAGCGGACGACTCGGGCGGGGCGCGGCCGACGGATGTGCGGATCACCGTGCCGCAGGGCACCCAGACCGTGCCGGTGACGCCCGACGGGGTGGCGAAGTTCCGGCTGACCACGGCCTCGATCGAGATCTCCGTGCTGGGCACCGAGCCGCGGCCGGGCGTGCCCGCCGGGATCACCGAACTGGCCCTGGCCGGCGTGGACCTCCCGGCGCTGCCGTCCGACACGGCGTTCACCGTGCCGTGCGGCGACGGGCCGCGGATCGAGCTCGACGGCTTCACCTACACCACCTCCGTGTCGGGCACCCTGGCCGACCTGACCGCGCACCGCCCGCTGCGGTTCTCGACCTGCCGCGACCTCGAGGGCGGGCTGGACCTGGAGCCGGGTGAGCACGAGATCCGGACGACGCCGTCGGAGTCGTTCGTGGTGCAGGACCTCCGGGTGCTGTCGTCCACATCGGACTCGCCCGCACCGCGGTCGCGTGCGACCACGGTGACCCGGTGGGACGCCACGGACCGCGAGGTCGTGGTGGACGAGGGTCCCGCGGCGGTGCTCTCCGTGCCGGAGAACGCGAACGGCGGCTGGGTGGCCACAATGGACGGTCGGCGGCTGTCCCGGGTCCGGGTGGACGGCTGGCAGCAGGCCTGGCTGGTCCCCGCTGGCGCGGGTGGCCCGGTGTCGCTGACGTTCGAGCCGGACGCGCAGTACCGGCGCGGCCTCGCGATCGGTGGGGCGGCGGCGTTGCTGCTGGTCGGCTCGGTGCTGGTCCCGGTGCGCAGGCGGCGGCCGATCGACATCCGGCCGGCGGGCGGCGGTGGGTCCCGCTGGTGCTGATCGGTCTGCTCGCGGTGCTCGGCGGGATGCTGCCGGTGGTGCTGCTGATCGCGTGCCTGCTGGCGCGGGCACTGTGGGCGCCCGCGCCGCGGGTGCTGGCGTTCGGCGGGGCGGCGGTGGCGTGCGTGGTGGCGGTGACCGGGCGGTTGCTGGACCACGGGCAGGCGTGGGCGTACGGGTGGGTGTCGCAGGCGGCGTTACTGCTGGCCGCGGCCGCCGTCGTGGCCGGGTGCGTCGACTGGTTCCAGGCGCCGGGACCGGAGCTCGACCGCCGCACCGGCGAGGACGAGCAGCGCGGTGGCGATGACGGCGGCGGTGACGACCTGGGTCAGCCCGTCGTGCAACCAGGTCGTCACGAGCCCGATCTCGACCGCGACGGCGAGCCAGAGCAGCACCGTTGAGCGCCGGTCGGCGCTGGCGATGCGGGAGAAGAGCAGGATCTGGACGAGCGAGAGCATCGATCCCACGACGGCGAACGGCCAGATCGGGATGGCGGCGTCGCGGTAGTCCGCGCCGCCGATGATCCCGACGACGGTCGGCCCCATGGTCGCCGCCGCGAGCACCACGACGGTGTCGAGCGCGGCGCAGATGCCGAGCGCCCACGGTATCGCCGTGCGACGCCCCTGCGCGCTGGCGAGCCGGGGCAGCACAAGGATGGCGACGGCCTGCGGCAGCCAGTAGGCGATCTTGGTGACGACCGCGCCGACGGCGTACTCGCCGGCCTGGTGGGGGTCGAGGTGGTGTCGGGCGAGCACGAGGTCGAGGTTGACGAGCAGGACGAGGGCCAGCATGGCCTGCACGGCATGCAGCACCTCGCCCACGTGTCCTTTGTGGTGCGTAGTGCGGTGACCACCGACGTTCGCCGGGTCTCTCGACGGCCCAGCTTCCCGCCGGCGGCGTTGCCGATCCACCCACGTACAACCCGGTATGCGGGAGGACCGGCGCTTTGCCAGCGGAAACCTGGATCCGCCGATAGACCCACCAACGTCGGCGGTCACCGCACCAGCCGGCCGCGGCCGCCGGCAGACGACCCACCCGATCGTCGCGACCACCGCCGCGCCGATGGCCGTGGCGGCGAGCGCGCCGGTCGCGCCGCGGGTGAGGACGAGGCCGACGACGGTGCCGCCGATGCGCCCGACCGCCTCGACGGCGAGCAGGACGGCCAAGGCGGTGAACCGCTGGGTTCCCTGGAGCACCCCGTAGCAGAGCCCGATGAGCGTGATCGACATGAGCGAGGCCGCCACGAACACCACCGGCCACACCGACGCGAGATGCAGCAGGATCACGAGGAGCGGCGCCGCGCCGAGCACCACCGTGGTGACGACCGCACTGGTGGCGAGCCCGAGCGAGAAAAGCTGCCCGGCGTCCCGTGTGGACAGTGGGCCGCGCTGCCGCAGCCGCGCCACCCTGAGCGCGGCGACGGTCTGCAGCCCCATGGCGGGCACCGCGCCGACGACGAGGACGGCGAGCAGTGACCCCAGCTCGCCGAAGCTCGCCGGCACGAGCAGCCGCGCGGCGACGACGTTGAGCAGGTAGGAGGCGGCCTGGCTCCCGGCCACGCCGACGGAGACGAGCACCGCGGCGACCCGCACCCGCTGGACAACCCCACCACGAGCCACGCGCGCCTCCGTTACCAGCCAGTAACGCCCGCGACTGTAGTCCCGGCGCCCGGCCGCCGGGTACCCGCGAAAGGCGGATTGTGATTCCCCCGCCGACCTGCGGAAACGGCGGTCCCGCCGGCGGGGTACGGTGCCCGGTCGTGACCGAACCGGACTTCGTGCGGCGCACTCGGAGCTCCTACGACACGGTGGCCGACGACTATGGCGTGTGGATCCGGGGCGAGCTGGCGGCCAAGCCGCTGGACCGCGCGTTGCTCGGCGGGTTCGCCGAGCTCGTGCGGGCGACCGGGGCCGGCCCGGTCGCCGACATCGGCTGCGGTCCCGGCCGCGTGGCGGCACATCTGACCGGCCTCGGGCTCACGGTGTTCGGCATCGACCTGTCGCCGAAGATGGTCGCGCTGGCCAGGCGGACGTACCCGGACCTGCGGTTCGACGAGGGATCGATGACGGCCCTGGACATCGCGGACGGCACGCTCGGCGGCGTCGTGGCCTGGTACACGGTCATCCACATCCCGGACGAGCTCCTGCCGGGCGTCTTCGCGGAGTTCAACCGGGTCCTGGCGCCAGGCGGTTACCTCCAGCTCGCGTTCCAGGTCGGTGACGAGACCATGCACCGCACCGAGGCCGGCGGGCACTCGATCTCGCTGGACTTCCACCGGCGGCGGCCGGACCGGGTCGCCGAGCTGTTGAGCGAGGCCGGGTATGCCGTGCACGCCCGAACGGTGCGTGCGCCCGACGGGTACGGCGACTTCCCGGAGCAGACCCCGCAGGGCTTCGTCCTGGCCCGCAAACCGATCGGCACCAACCAGCCATGACACTCGACTCCGAGGTGGGAGGCGGCATGGGGACGGCTCGCCGCCTCGTGCTGCCCGGGGTCTGTCTCGGGATGGCGCTCGCGGTGCTCCTGCCGCTGCTCGGGCGCGGGTTCGTGCTCAGCTACGACATGGTGTTCGCGCCGCGGCAGGATCTTCTGCCCGACTCGGTCGGGCTCGGGTCGGCGCTTCCCCGGTCGGTCCCGGCCGACGCGGTCGTCGGGCTCCTGACCACCGTCGTGCCCGGCGACATCGTGCAGCAGCTCATCCTCCTGGCGACGCTGTTCGCGGGCCCGCTCGGGGCCGGGCTGCTGGTGCCGTCGACGTCGCCGGCGGTTCGGGTCCTCGCGGCGGTCACCTACGGCTGGAGCGCCTACGTCGCCGAGCGGTTGTTCATGGGGCACTGGGTCTACCTGCTCACCTACGCGTGCCTGCCCTGGATCGCCCGCGCCGCCCTCGCGCTCCGCACCGACGCCACCGCGCGGCGGGTGGCGGTGCTCGTCCTCGTCAGCGCGCCAGCGGTGCTCACGCCCACCGGCGGCCTCACCGCGGCCGCCGTCGCCTTGGTCTGCGGCGGACCGCGGCGGCTGCCCGTGACCGCCGCGATGGCCGTCGTGCTCAACGCGCCGTGGTGGGTTCCCGCCATCGCGCATCCCGGTGCCGGACTGTCCACTTCGGACGCGGCGGCCGCGTTCGGGCCGCGCGCGGAGGGCTGGGGTGGGGCGACGGTCAGCCTGCTGGGCCTCGGCGGGATCTGGAACAGCGAGGTCACGCCCGCCAGCCGGGGCAACCCGCTCGTGCCCGTCCTCGTCATCGGCATGGTCGGGGTGGCGCTGATCGGCTTCCGGGAGATCCACCGGCGGTGGGGACCCGGACTGATCGTCCTGGGCCTGGCCGGTGTGCTCCTCGCGGCGCTCGGCGGCACCCCGGTCCTCGGCTGGGTGGTCGAGAACGTGCCCGGCGGCGGCCTGCTCCGCGACTCGCAGAAGTGGGTCGCCTGGTGGGCCCTCCCCTTCGCGCTGGGGTTCGCGCTCGGGGTCGGCAAGGCGGCCAAGGGCATCGTGATCGGCGCGGCGATCATCCCCATCGCGATGATGCCCGATCTCGCCTGGGCCGGGTGGGGGCGCCTGCAGGCCGTCGAGTACCCCGACGACTGGGCGCGGGTCCGGCACGTCCTCGAGACCGACCCGCACCCCGGCGACGTCGTCACGCTGCCGTTCCAGACGTTCCGCCGGTTCGGCTGGAACGGCGACCGCACCCAGCTCGACCCCGCTCCGCGGGCCCTCCCGCGCACCACGGTCATCGACGACACCCTCGTCGTCGGCGGCCGGGCGCTGGCCGGCGAGGACCCTCGGGCGGCGGCCGTTCGGGCCAGGCTCACCGACGGTGGCGACCTGCGGCACGAGGGCATCGGCTGGATCCTCGTCGAGCACGGCACCCCGGGCCGCGTCCAGCAAGCGGTGCTGGACCAAGGACGACGCGTCTACCACGGCGAATGGCTCGACCTCTACCGCGTCGACGGTCCGATCGAACCGGACCGCACCGAGAAGCCGCCTGCCGCGCCGGTCATCGCGGCCGATGCGATAGCACTAGCAACGGTCACGCTCAGCTTGTTGTGGCTTGCGTTACCGGCCGGTAGCCTGAGGCCGTCCAGACGTCGGACCCGGGAGTAGTGACCGTGGGAAAGCTGGTCGGCGCAATCGCAGCCGTTCTCGTCGGACTCGCGCTCGCGACCGGGGTCGCGGTGGCCGTGGCGTCGGCCTCCGCGCCGGACAAGGGCGTCAACCTCGATGACCCCGCGTCCCCCAACAACTTCGGCAGCCGGTCCGGCGACGCGGTCAGCTACGGCGAGAACTGACCACGAACCGGGTCGACCGCCAGTGCGTCGTCCGGTCGTCCACCGGCTCGCTCGCCGCCACCGCGCCACCGGCCGCCGCCACCACCGAACGCAGCCGCTCGGGCGCGTACCGGGTCATCCGCATCGGTGCCGGGTAGCGTAGGAACACCCGCTGCGCCAAGTGAACCAGCCACCCCGGCGCCACCCGCCACACCGTGCCCTTCACGGTCCACAGTGGACGAGTGGTGCACTGCAGCAGCGCCACCCCGCCCGGCCGCAGCACCCGGACGAACTCCGTCAGGTAGCCGTCGATCACCGGCGCCGGCAGGTGCTGCAGCACCAACTCCGAGTACACCAGGTCGAAGGAGGCGTCGTCGAACGCCGAGAGGTTGCTCGAGGAGTTCAGGACGAACGTGCACCGGCCGGACGGGTCGAGCCGCCGCGCCACCTCGAGCATCGGCGGCGACACGTCGACCCCGACCACCTCGTCGGCATGCGCGGCCAGCGCCTGGGACAGCCGGCCCGCGCCGCAGCCGAAGTCCAGCACCCGCGCCCAGCGCGGCCCGAACCCCAGCCGGCCCAGCCAGCCGACCGATGCCGCGACATCCTCGCGGCCGGTCGCCAGGAACTGCGCGGGATCCCAGCGCCCGCCACGCTTGTCCGCCGCGACGTACACCGCCCACAACGGATCATGCGCACCGAGCCGGATCCAGTCCCGGCGCACGTCGTCGAAGCTCACCTGCGGCATTAAACGCGAACAGGGCGCGTTTGGTGGATCATGGTCGCGCGGCCAGTGATCCATCAGACGTGCCCTAGTCCCGCGGTCTCGACCAGCACCGCCTCGAACTCACCGACGCTGCGCTCCCACGCGAACGACAGCGCCCGGTCCTGCCCCGCCGAACCCAGCGAGGAGCGCAAGGACCGGGAGGCCAGCAGCCGGTCGACCTGGCGCACGAGGTCGTCGAAGTCCTCGGCCAGCAGGCCGGTCCGGCCATCCACAATGGACTCGGTGACGCCACCGGCGCGGCGGTAGGCCACCGACGGCACGCCGTGCGCGGCCGCCTCCATGATCACGATGCCCCAGCCCTCCTTGACCGACGGGCACAGGTGCACCCATGAGCGCGCCAGGATCTCGTGCTTGTCCTGCTCCTCGACGAAGCCGTGCAGCGTCACCCGGTCGCCGACGTCCCGCTGCTCGATGTGCCGGCGCAGGTTGTCCAGCCACCAGCCGTGCCCGACGACCTCCAGCCGCAGCTTCGGCCACTGCCGCGCCAGCCGCGCCACGACGTCCACCGCATGCTCGACCCGCTTGTGCGGCACCACCCGGCCCACCACGACCAGCACCGGGTCCGGGTCCGCCTCGGCGTGCACCGGCGGCGGGGTGTCCAACCCGTTGCGCACCACCGTGGTGCGCGAGGTGGCGATGCCGAGGCCGGCCAGCTCGCGCCGGGTCTCGTCGGAGACCGTGAGGTAGCGGCAGTTCCGGTACAGCAGCGGCGCCACCCGCGACTCGATCCACCAGCCGATCCGACCGAGCACCGGGCCGAGCACCGCCGGCCACTGCTCGCGGTGCACGTGGTGCACGAGCACCAGCACCGGGCACCGGGCCACCAGCCGGGAGAAGAACGGCATCCCGGCCTGCACGTCCACGATCACGTCCGCGTGCATCCGCGCGACCGCGATGAGCGCCCACAGGTAGACGGTGAACCTGGTGCCCCGCCTGCGGAAGCGCACCCCGGCGACCACCTCGTCGGCCGGCGCGTCGGCGTGCGCCGCGCATTGGATGGTCACCCGGTAGCCGCGTCTGACCAGGCCTTCGGCCATCCGCTCGACGTAGTGTTCCGATCCGCCGCCCTCCGGGTGCGCGGTGTCGCGCCAGTTGACGAACAACACCGCCGGAGGAGTCGAGTGCTCGCGGCCCATGAGATCTCCGCATCGCAGATGGTAGGTTACCGGCCGGTACAGTGGACCAAAATATCGATGAAGGCGATACCCCCGATGGTAGGTAGCGAACCGCGAACCGATTCAGGATACGTCCGGGACGCCACGTTGCGCAGAACCGTCCGGCTTTTTCGCGCATTCTTGAAAGAACAGTCCGACCCGGATCACTTCTACCAGACCCTGGCCACCGACTCGGTACGTCAGATTTCCACGTTCACCCCACTCGACGGCCGGCTGATCCTCGATGTCGGCGGTGGTCCCGGCTATTTCGCGGACAGTTTCCGGGCAGCCGGTGCCCGCTACCTCGGCATCGACCCGGACGTCGGCGAGCTGTCCGCCCGGGGCGCGCCCGCGGCCGGCATGGTTCGCGGCAGCGGCACTGAACTGCCTGTTCAGACCGGTTCTGTCGACGTCTGCTACTCGTCGAACGTGCTCGAGCACGTGGCCGACCCGCCGGCCATGCTGGCCGAGATGGTCCGGGTGACCAAGCCCGGCGGCACCATTTTCGCCTCGTTCACGCCGTGGTTCTCACCATGGGGCGGGCACGAGACCGCACCCTGGCATTTCCTCGGCGGACACTATGCGCGCCGCCGATTCGTCCGGCGCAACGGGCACGAACCGAAGAATCGTTTCGGCGAGAGCCTGTTCGCATTCACCGTCGGTTCGGCAATGCGGTGGGCCCGCGGCTGCGAGCACGCCGAAATGGTGCGCGCGCTTCCCCGCTATCACCCCTGGTGGGCGACCTGGATAGTGCACGTTCCCATTCTGCGCGAATTCGCCTCGTGGAACCTGGTGCTCGTACTCCGAAAGACCTAACCGTGTGCGCCGGCCGGCTGCCGGCGCATCGGCGGCGAGGCGCCGGAACGGCGGCCGGACTGCGGCCCCGCCATCAGCAGGACCACCGCGAGCACGATCAGCACGGCACCGCCGATCCACATGGCGATCGGCCACGAGGTCAGCAGGCTCAGCTTGGACATGTTGTCCTGGGCCTTGGTGACGTTGTCGTTGATCGTCGCGTCGTCCAGGCGCAGTGTGCCGTCGAAGACCGTGGTGCCCTCGCCGGGCTCCTCGCCGTCGGTGACCAGCTCCTGCTTGAGCTGTTGCTGGCCGATGACGATGATGCCGGTCTCCGGCTCGACCCACAGCGTCCGCGTGCCCTGGTAGTACAGCTCGGCCTGCACGCTCGGCTCGTCGTCCTGGCCGACCAGCGAGCCGGGCACCTCGCGGTCGCCGATCTTGGTCGGCGGCACCTGCATCACGAACCGGTAGGTGTCGAGGCCCTGCACGGTCTCCTCGCCGTCGAACTCGGCGTCGACCGCCTTGCCCACCGACAGGTCGTAGTAGGGGTACGTGCGCTGCTCGGTGCCGAACGGGAACTTGAACGACAGGCCCGGCTGCTGGATGGTGGCGCGGTCCTCGGTGACCCGCTCGCCCTGCTGCTGCTCGGTGTACTGGCCCTCGCACGGCACGACGGCCTCGTTGCTGAAGCGGTCGAGGCACAGCGAGCGCACCGACGCGTTGATCACGATGCCGCTCGAGTCGTCGACGGTCTTGATCGCCTCGACGTAGACGGCGACGTCGCCGTCCGCCACGACCTCGGGCTGGGTGAGGTCACCGGTGACATACGTGGTCGAGGTGAGGCTGAGGTTCTGCTGTATCTCCGGCTGCGGCGCGCCGTTGACCGTGCGCACCACGAGAGCCGTGATCCCGTTGCCCTTCGCTACCGCGGTGGACTCCTGTTCCAGTGGGATCTTGGCGAGCTGCGGGTACGCGTAGAACCGCAGCAGCAGTCCCAGGGCCACCGCGAACACACCAAGCCCCAACAGGATGAAGCCGACGATACGGCGCAACGGACCTCCTCGGTGAGGGTGCGACGGCAGTCACAGATGGCGGATAAATTACTCCACGGTAACCTGTGCGCAAGCCCCATCTGGAGTAGTGCGCCAAGGGATGCAAGTGCTTGCGCCGGACGGTCGAACTCGAAGGTCGCATACTCGTGTCGACCCGAGACCGGTCATGATCTGACCATGCGATGCGACGTGTGGTGGGCCCGGCCCGCGGCGGCGACACCACGCCTGCTGGCGATGCTCGACGACATCGAGCGCGAGCGGTACGACCGCTATCGCATGGAGGTCGACCGGCTGCGGTTCCTCACCGGCCGCACGCTGATCCGCACGATCGCCGGCCGGCGGCTCGGCCTCGAGCCGGAGAAAGTGGTGCTGGACAGCAGCTGTTACGACTGTGGCAAGCCCCACGGGAAACCACGCGTCGTCGCCGACGGCGCGCCCGAGGTGTCGATCTCGCACTCGGGCTCGCTGGTGGCGCTGGCGGTGGTCGACGGCCCGCCGGTGGGGGTCGACGTGGAGGAGATCCGCGACGCGGAGGTCGACGGCCTGGCGAAGATCGCGTTCTCGCCGGACGAGCGGGCGGAGTTCGCCGCCCTGCTCCCGGCCGCGCGCCGGTCCGCGTTCTTCCGGTACTGGGCCCGCAAGGAGGCGGTGGTGAAGGCGACCGGCAAGGGCATGTCGATCGTGATGAGCACGTTCTCGCTGTCACCGTTCGACGAGCCGCCGCGGGTGGTGGCCTCCGACTCGCCCGAGGTCGACCCCACGCGGGTGCACATGGCGGACCTGGCCGCGGGTGACGGCTACCGCGCGAGCGTGGCCGTCATCGGCGACGCCCCACCGGCGGGCTGGGTCACCGAACACGACGCCGACGCCGTGATCGCCGCACTCGGTTAGCGGCCGGAAGTCCGGTGCCCAAGTCGGCGAGTCCACGTTTCTGCTGGCAAGCCTCGCGCCGACCAACGCAAGCTCAGGGGACCGTGACGCCACCCAGCCACAAACCACCCGGAGGTCCGCACCGTCCGCCGGAACGCAACCAACACTTCGAATCCCGGGGAGGCGGCCTAGCCACCCAGCCACAAACCACCCGGAGGTCCGCACCCTCCGCCGGAACGCAACCAACACTTCGAATCCCGGGGAGGCGGGTTAGTCCGCACCGTCCGCTGGGACGCAACCAACACTTTGAATTCCGGGGAGGCGGGCTAGCCCGGGTCTTTCATGCGGGGTGACGTAGATCGCGCTCTGAAATGCGCGAAAGTGCCTGTCCTGTAAGGGAAACTACGGATTGTCTAGGTCTGTAGTGGTCCTCACGGGAAGGCACTTCGCGGGTGAAGCGTAGCAA
>NZ_WHTD01000134.1 GCF_009379765.1 Actinophytocola sp.
CGACACGGGCACGTCACGGGGCGACATGGCGATGCCACGGGTCGACACGGCACGTCACGGGACGACATGGCGACGCTACGGGTCGACACGGCACGGCACGGGGCGACATGGCGACGCTACGGGTCGACACGGCACGGCACGGGGCGACACCGGGGCGGGTTGGGCGGGGCGGGCTGGGGGCTCTGGGCGGGTGTTTTCAGGTGACCGGTACGTCCCTGCGGCGGAAGCCGGCCAGGCCCACCGCGGCCAGGACCACCGACACGCCCACCAGCCACACCAGCGGGGTCGCGGCCATCGCGGCGCCGGGCAGCTTCGGCAGGTGGGTGAACGGCGAGATGTCGAGCATCCACTGGTCCAGCCCCACCGCCGACCCGACCAGGCTGAGCAGCAGGCACATCGCCAGCGCCGCCCATGCCACCGCCGCATACCTGGGCAGCAGGCCGAACAGCAGCACTGCCACCGTGGCGAGGACCCACACCGCCGGCAGCTGGACCAGCGCGCCGCCCAGCAGGCTCGGCAGCTCCGCGCCGACGTCGCGGGTGTTCAGGCCGTGCGTCAGGCCCGCCGCCGCCCCGCCCGCGGCCAGCGCGGCGGCCGGGCCCAGCAGCGAGAACGCCAGGTGCGAGCCCACCCAGTGCAACCGGCCGACCGCGGTGCCCAGGACCGGTTCCACCCGGCCGCCGACCTCCTCGGCGCGGGCCCGGAGCATCGCCTGGATCGCGTACGCGCCGGCGATGATCCCGAGGATGCCCAGAATCCCGGCCAGGTAGCTGTTCATCAGACCGGTCGCGCCACCCATGCGCAGGAACACGTCGCGCAGCTCCTGGTTGTCGCCGACCAGGTCGCCCACGCCCTCGGCCAGGTACCCGAGCACCACGCCCAGCGCCGCGAAGCCACCCACCCAGCCCGCGAGCAGGCCGCGGTGCAGGCGCCAGGCCAGCGCGAGCGGGGAGCGGAGCGCGGCCGAGCCCTCCGCGGGACCGGGGCGGGGTGGCAGCAGACCGGCACCCACGTCGCGGCGGGCGGACAGCGCCACCGCGGCCGGCGCCAGCAACACCGACCCGACGACGACGAGCAGCACGGGCCACATCGCGTCGTCGCCGTACGGCCGGATCCGCTGCGCCCAGCCGATCGGGGACAGCCAGGTCAGCCACGTCAGCGGACCGTCGGACATGCCGCTGATGTCGCCCACGACGCGAAGCACGTAGGCCACGCCCAGGGTCGTCACCGCGATCCCGCGAGCGCTTCCCGCGGCGCTCGTCAGCTGGGCGGCCACCGCACCGACGCCGGCGAAGATCCAGCCGCTCGCGGCCAGCTCCAGGCCGAAGGCCAGCGAACCCGCACCGGGCAGGTCCTGACCGACCATCCCGCCCGCCAGGACCAAGGCCAGCACCAGGTTGGCCGCGCACGTGGCGACCAGCGCGGCCGCGAGCGGCGCGTGCCGGCCGAGGACCGCCGAGCCGAGGAGCTCGCGGCGGCCGGTGTCCTCCTCGGTGCGGGTGTGGCGGATGACGGTCAGGATGCTGACCAGGCCGACGACCACCGGCAGGAAGCCGGCCCGCCAGGCCACCAGCTCGCCGAGGCTCGAGCCGAAAAGCGGGCCGTACAGGGCGACGAAACCCGCGTTGTGCGCGCTGGTCGTGGCATAGCCGGCGCGGCCGGCGGCGTCGGGGAACAGCTCGTCGATCGTGGCCACATAGGACAGTGGGACGACGCCGAGCAGCACGACCCACAGCGGCATCAGCACCCGGTCACGCCGCAGGATCAGCCGGACGAGCTTGCCCGTCCCGGCGAGGGTGCCCAGCGACCTCGACTCGCTCGCAAGCCCGCTCATCACACGGCCTCCACCGGGCGGTCCCGGCCGCGGTCGTAGTGGCGCAGGAACAGCTCCTCCAGCGTCGGCGGCTGGCTGAGGAGACTGCGCACACCCGCTCCGGTGAGCCGGTGCAGTGCCGCGTCGAGCGTGTCCGTGTCGACGTCGAAGCGGACCCGGGTGCCGTCCGCGTGCAGGTCGTGCACGCCGGGCAGGTCCGCGAGGCCGTCGGCCGGGCTGGCGAGCTCGGCCTGGATGGTGGTGCGGGTCAGATGGCGCAGGTCGGCGAGCGTGCCGGTCTCGACCGCGCGGCCGTCACGGATGATCGTGAGCCGGTCGCAGAGCGCCTCGACCTCGGCGAGGACGTGGCTGGACAGCAACACGGTCCGGTCACCTCGGCGCTTCTCCTCCTGGACGGCCTCGCGGAACACCTCCTCCATCAGCGGGTCCAGGCCCGAGGTCGGCTCGTCGAGCAGCAGCAGCTCCACATCGGACGCGAGCGCGGCGACGAGCGCGACCTTCTGCCGGTTGCCCTTCGAGTAGGCGCGGCCCTTCTTGCGGGGGTCGAGGTCGAAGCGCTCCAGCAGGTCGGCGCGGCGCCGCTTGTCGAGCCCGCCGCGCAGCCGGCCGAGCAGGTCGATGACCTCGCCGCCGGACAGGTTGGGCCACAGGGTCACGTCGCCGGGCACGTACGCGAGCCTGCGGTGCAGCTCGGTGGCGTCGGTCCACGGGTCGCCGTCGAGCAGGCGGACCGTGCCCGCGTCGGCGCGCATCATGCCCAGCAGGACCCGGATCGTCGTGGACTTTCCCGCGCCGTTCGGGCCGAGAAAGCCGTGCACCTCACCGGTGCGCACGCCGAGGTCGAGGCCGTCCAGCGCCCGGGTCGGGCCGAACGTCTTGACCAGTCCGGTCGCCGAGATGGCGTCCGTCATCGTGGTTCTCCCCTTTCGATCTTGGCGAGCCCGGCCCGCAACGTCGCGGCCTCCTCCGGGCTGAGCAGCGGGTGCGAATAGATGTCGAGCAGCGTGTGCGACAGCAGCCGGTCGCCCTCCGGGCTGGCGAGGTCGACCCCCATGGCCCGGGACAGGTGCGGGTAGAGGATCGGGATGCCGAGCGCCATCGCGGTGACCACCGCCGCCCGACTCTTTCTGTCTACTGTGGACGGATTGGCTTGGTTCGCGTCGTAGGTCGCGAGCCACTCCTCCGTCATCCCGACCATCTCGTCGAACAGCTTCCCGGCGGCCCCCTCGGCCAGCGCACGCGCGATGTAGCGCTGGTACGGCACCATCGCGGCCCGCGACGCGGCGACGTGGTCGTGCACGTCGCCGCTGCGCATGTCTGCCAGGACCTGCTCGTTGAGCCGGCGGATCGTGCGGACCAGCCACTCGTCGCAGGCGTCACGCAGTGCCTGCTTCGAGCCGAAGTGGTGGCGCACCAACCCCGACGAGACACCAGCGGTCTCCGCGATGCCGCGGATCGTGGCGCGCTCGAAGCCGTGCTCGGCGACGTGCCGCATGGCCGCGTCCCTGATCCGGGCGCGTGCGGTCAGGTCCTCGGGGTCCGGCGCGGTCGCCATCCGCCCTATCCGGCCGTATCGCTGACTACTCGGATGGGCAGGAGGCTACACCGGCGTATAGCCTCCGCCGGCCGGCGCCACCGATCCCTACGCGTTCGTTACGGCAGCGTGTCGAGGTGCCGCTCGAGGGCGTCCAGGCGGCCGCGCCAGTGCTCGCGGTACGGGGCGAGCCACTCGTCGACCTCGGCCAAGGGGTCGGCGCGCAGCCGGTACAGGCGGCGCTGGGCGTCCTGCCGGACGGCCACCAGCCCCGCCTCGCGCAGGAGTCTCAGGTGCTTGGACACCGTCGGCTGGGCCAGCGGCAGGTGCTCCAGCAGCTCGCCGGCCGCACGTTCGCCGTCGCGCAGGAGGTCGAGGATCCGGCGGCGGTTCGGCTCGGCGAGGACCTCGAAAACCGACGGCTCAGCGGCGCGCATCGGCGTCGCCCAGTGTCGCGGCGAGGCGGTCGAGACCGGTCTGCCAGCCCTCCCGCAAGGCCGACGCCGTCTCGGGGCCGTCGACGATGTTGGTGAAGGCCAGCCGGCACGTCTCGCCCTCGGCGGTGAGCTCGAAGCGGAGGATCTCACCGGCCCAGGTGTACTCGAGCAAGGCAGGTGGATCGTAGCCGGTGACCTCGCCGCGGCCGTCGGGAAAGCCCGCGGCGGCGAACGTCAGGGGCGCTCCGGGCGCGAAGTCCAGGCGGGACCGGTCGTAGTCGATGATCTCGACGAACCAGGCGCGGAGCTGGTCGGGCTCGGTGATGGCGCGCCAGACCTTCTCGCGCGAGTGCCTCAGGTGACGTTCGAAGCGCAGCGCCACGCGTCCGTCGGGCAGGGTTTCCGCGGTCTCCGGCACGACCACTCCATTCCTCGAAGGCAATATTTCCGGCTGACGATACATAACACCGAAATCTTGTCACGATCGGACAGTCGCACCTGGTGACCTTGTCACCTCATGAAAAACCAGTCGGTTTGTTGCGTTCTGGTGACACATTTCGGCTCGCTGGGTCGATAAGCCGATTGCCACCCCTCGACGGCGCGTGGTGGCGGCGAGGAGTTGTGCGTATGACGGTCGAGTACCGGCTCGATGCGGGTGTCTTGCCCAGGAGGCTCGCCGACGTCCTCCGACCGGAGCTGGCGAGCCTCGCCACCGAGATAGTCGACGAGATCCGGGCGAAGATCCCCGCCTACGCGCGGCCGCTGGACGGCCCGTACGGCAAGTCGATCCGCGCGGGTGTGCAGCACGCAACGAGCCTGTTCATCGAGCAGATCGCGAACCCGGACACATCGGCGCAGAAGTGCTACGAGGTGCACCACAAGCTCGGCCAGAACGAGATGCGCGAGGGGCGTTCGCTCGACGACCTGCAGGCCGCGTACCGGGTCGGCGCGCGGGTGTCGTGGCGGCGGATGATGCGGGTCGGCAAGCGCAACGGGCTGTCGTCGACGGTGATGTCGCAGCTGGCCGACGCCGTGTTCGCGTACATGGACAAGCTCGCCTCGGTGGCGCTGGACGGCTACCTGGAGGCGAAGGCCACCTCGGCCGGCGCGTTGGAGACGTGGCGGCGGCGGCTGCTCGGGATGATCCTGCAGACCCCGCCCGCGCCCACCGCGGCGATCGGCGAGCTCGCCCAGCTGATCGGCTGGACGGTACCGGACAAGGCGTCGCCGGTCGCGGTGCAGGCACTGCCCGGGACCGGGCACAACCAGCGGAAGCCGACGCTTGACGCGGACGTGCTCGCCGACCTCGACGGCATCGAGCCGCGGCTGCTGGTGCCCGGCGAGGTCACCGACGGGCGGCTGGCGCGGATCAAGGCGGCGCTGCCGCAGTGCCGGATCTCGGTGGGCCCCTCGGTACGCCTCGACGCGTTGCCGCAAGCGTTGCGCTGGGCGCGGAAGGCGTTGACCCTGGCCCAGCACGGGATCATCTCCGACGGGCTGGTGATCCGCTGCGAGCAGCACCTGTCGACGGTGCTGGTGCATTCCGACGACCGGCTGCTGGCCACCCTGCGGGACCGGCTGCTGGCGCCGCTGTCCGGGCTGACCGTCAAGCAGCGGGAGCGGATGCTGGAGACGTTGCGCGCGTGGCTGGACACCCAGGCGAGCGTGCCGGACATGGCCGCACAGCTCGGGGTGCACCCGCAGACCGTGCGGTACCGGATGCGGCAGCTCGAGCTGTCGCTCGGCGACCTGCTGCACGACCCGCGGCAGCGGTTCGAGCTGGAGCTGGTGCTGCGGGCCACCCCGGCCAGGCCGGCGGCCAAGCGCCGCCCTGCCGAAGTCGGGGTAACGCTGCCGGCTCCCCGCCCCCGGCCGTAGCCGCGGTTGGTCAACCGACGACCACGGCGTGCCAGCGCTCGTAGGCGCGAGCGCACGACGGTATCGCTACGGTTGCCCGGTGATCATCTGGTTCAGCAGGTAGCCGGCCAGGTAGACCCCCGGATCACCGTCATTGACCAAGCCGAGGCAACCGCTGACGTTGATCACATGCAGCGCCGCCACACCGGCCGGCAACGGTCCCTCCCCCCCGACCCGCCAGTCGCCGGTGTCATTGTCAAAGGTGAACGGGACGTTGCCGACCAGGTCGAACTCGCAGACGGTCATCGAGATGTGCAGGCCGAAGTGACCGATATAGCCGGTCGTCTCGGGTACGCCGGATACTCCTTCGGCGTACTGGTCGTACGTGGAGCCGATGATGTCGTAGGGCGGCTCGTTCACGGTCGCCGTGACGTCACCGAGCGGGCCGCCGGTGCAGTTACTGAATCCCAGCGTCTCGACGGTGCCGAGCGGGTTGGTCACCCCGGGCCCGCTCGTGAACGTGCCCGACATCGCGGAGTCGCAGGTCATGAGGAAGCTGGCCGCGACTCCGAACTGGACGGGGCCGGACACCGAATACGGTCCGCCAGGGACGACGGTCCAGCTGCTCGGTTCGAACGGATCGGCCGCCGCTGGGCTGGTGGCGACCACAACCATGGCGACGGCAACCACGCCGATGCCAATAACATGTCGCACCCGTTTGCGCAATGCCATCACTACCTCCGTTGTGACGACGCGGTGCGGCGCGCGCCGCCAGCGGCCACACGTTCGGGCCGTGAACGGCGCCGCCCGTTCACGGCCCCCGCAGTCACGTCATCCCACGACCGCCGCATGCCAGCGGTCGGCGAGTTGCTGGCCCTCGGTCGGGGCGAAGGCGGCCGGGGAGAGGAATCCGCCGAGGTAGGTTGTCGGGGCATTCAGCACCAGGCTGTTGTTGCCGGCCGGCGACGGCAGCCCTACTTTGAGGTTGACCGCCAGATCGAGCAGGCCGGCAAGGCCGCAGCCGTTGGCGCCAGGTACCGCGAAGGAGTCGTCGCGCTGGCCGGTTCCGGTGACCTTGACGTAGCCCATGTCCCCGTCCGGGTCGAGCGTCCCGTCCTGGTCGAACGCGACGATGCTGCCCTGCGGTACGGACAGGTTCGCCGGGTGCAGCACGATGGGATCGGAGTTCGAGCCGACGTAGCAGTTCGACCCGAGGAACGGGTTCCGCAGGTGGATCTTCACTGGCAAGGTCAGGATCGGCACCCCGGCGCTGAGACCCGCTGCGAGGTTGAACTCCGACGGGTCGCCCGCCGGCTCCAGCGTCCCGGTCACCGCGTTCAGGTCTCCGTCGACGAGCCCCGCGCAGATCTCGGAGACCAGCGGAATGTTGCTCGGGCACATCAGCCCGAGCAGGCCCCCCGGAATCTGGACCGGAGCAGCCAGCACCGCCCCGCCGGACGGCGCGATGATCGAGAACGTGCCGCGGTCGTTGAGTAACCCGAACTGCAGGTCGCTGGCTCCGGTCGTCGCGGTGGTGTTGCCGAGGGTGATCGAACCGCTGGCCGAGGCCGACGCCAGGCACAGCGCCGACGTGTCCACCCCGTCCGCTGCGAGCATCGCCGGATCGTCGACCGGGCAACGACTCAGCGGTGCCCACGCGCCGTTCAACGTCGGCGGCGCCGACGTGTCCGCGACCGCGACCGGCGCCGCTACCGCCGTTGCGGCACCGGCTGCCAGTGCGATCGCCGTGGCCCACAGCCCGCGGACCGCTCTCGAGGATCCAAGACCGAACATCGACACCTCTCCCAACGATCGGCGCGCATGGCGTGGCTTGAAACAGCCAGCCACCCATGACAACGTTCATTACCCGACAAGCTGACGAAATGGCTGATGCTTACTGCTTACCGGTCAGTAGGCTACCGATGATCGTGGTTATGACGCAAGGGCCACGGAAGGCGCCACCTCGGCGATTGTTGTCACTGGCTCCCGAAGCTCTCCACCGAGTTTGTCAGAATTCGACAGAAGACCGCCGCCATGCGATCACCGCACACGTCGCGAATGACCGACTCGGCCCACGGGAATCGTCGACTCGTGAGGAGGGAACGGTGGTCAGCGTTGCGGCTCCAGCACTTTGACCGGCGGGCAGTCCGTCGGCTGGCCACCGATTTGCGGGCACGGCGCACCCTGCGTCATCTTGACGTAGTTACCCGGCCCCGAAACCATTCCGGTGAACAGGAGGTCCAGGTTCTCGCCGGTGACGCCACGGCATCCGGAGAATGGCGGAATCGTGCTCATACCGTCCTGCGGACCGCCGTCCGGAACCGTGTACTCGTCGGGATCGCGGGTACTCTGCGTCGCGGAGTGCCCGTGCAGCTCCACCGCCAGATCGTCCTCGGGCCGGCATGCCGGGCCAACATCGAAGGAAATTCCGTTGATGGCGACATCGTAAATACGAGCCGACATCGTTCCCAACGAGGTCACCACGAGCGGGAACGCGTTCTTCGTGGGATCTTGTCGATCTTGATAACGGAAGCTGCGGCTGACGACGTGCGCGTATGCCGTCTCGGTCAGTTTCATCGTGGCCGTGACCGGCATGAATCCGAACGCCAGGAAGGTAGCCCTGGCCGCGGGGATATCGAGGGTCGCGCTGGAAATCGTGTCGATGGCAAATCTGCAGAAAGCTTCGTCCGTGTCCGGACACTCCGGACTTCCCGCCGGGTACACCACGAGCCTGTCACCAAGCGAGATATGCAGGTTGGGCTCGTCGGGGCCGACCCCGAGCAGAACCGAGCCGTGCAACTTCGCGACATTCGAGTAGCCGGCCATGTAGGCACAGTTCGGAGCCGCGGTGGGCGAGTTCTTGAAGTCGAAGCACCCGGGTGGCGGTTCGCCGCCGGCACGCGGCCGGGACGCGCCCGGCGGGCTCGATCCATCCGGCGGCGGGCCGACCTCGATGCCGCCGTCCGGTGTCGAGGTCGGCGGGCCGGATGTCGAGGGAAGGTCGGCATCCGGCACGGCAATGGTGGCCAGCCGGCCGTCCTGGCCAGGGTCGAGCCGGCACGCCACGGACAGCCCGGCCGGGTCGGTGGCCGAGCCGTCCGCCTGGTACATGGACAGGTCGAGGACGAGGGCGCCGGCGGTCAACGTGACATCGCCAGGTGCGCTGACGGTCACCGGCGCAACCGCGCCGGACGCGGCGAGCACCAAGTCGTCCGTGTCGGGGACAGGCGCGGCGAGCACGTCGAGTCCCGACCACGCGACGGTGGCCGCGTCGGCGCCCTGAGACACCTCGGTGGTGAGCTCCGCGGTGCCGGCGACCGTCGCCGCGTGCAACGCGGCGAAGTCGGCAAGCGCGGCGTTCGGCGCGGTCACCGTCGCCGTCACATCGGTTGGCTGAATCGGCTCGCCCACCGCGGCCGTGTCCGGAACTGTGGCCGCGACCCGCACGCCGACCGGCCACGCACCGGCCGGGAACGCGCAGGTGTAGGCGAGCTCCCTGGCCTGCGCGCCGACCGCGGGCCCCGCGCCCACCGCCGTCACGGCCAAGGCCACAGCCGAGCCGAGGGCGGCCGCGATGAGCGCGCCGCGGGGCCGGCCACCCGCCTGGCCCGTCACCGGCGACACCCCGGTGGAAGATCTCCGTGGCTCATCTCATCCTCCGCGCCATGCTCCCGGCACCGGACATCAGCACGACAGCACTCACCCGAGGACAATGTCCGGCTGAGCTTTGGTCATACCCGCGCAAACCCCCGGGTTGCCCGGCCGGGTACTCGTCCCGGCCGGGCGAACGCCAGGTGCGCGCCGGATCGTGTCCTGTCGCGCTACACCTGACCGGTGATCGTGGTATGCGGACTCACTGTGTAGTCGCCGTCGTAGGTCAGCACGTCGGTCTCATTGACCAGACCGAGGCAGTTGATGTTGATCGGGTGGAGCGGCTCCACGCCTGCGGGAAGCTGAGCGGCGGGGTCCACCCGCAGTTCCGAGGTGGCGTTGTCGAAGAAACCTGGCGCGTTGCCGACCACGTCGAACGCGCAGTTGTCCATCGAGACGTGGACGTTGACCGGTCCGATGTAGCCGACCGTCTCGTTCACGGTTGCCATGTCGTCGAAGGTGTAGCCGTTGATGTCGTACGGCAGGTCGTTCGGCGTCGCGGTGACGGCGCCGAGCGGGCCGCTGCAGTTGTGGAAGTTCAATGTCTTGACGTCACCGAGAGGGTTGGTCACCCCGGGCCCAATCTTGAGGTCGCCGGTGGCCGTCGACGCGGCGCCGTCAGCGTCGGTCGTGCAGGTGAAGCTGACGCCGACGGTGACGTCGGCCAACTCGGTGAAGCCCGTCGTCGCCGTGTACGGCCCACCCGGGTCGATCGTCCAGCTGCTCGGCTCGAACGGGTCCGCCGACGCCGAGGTGGCGGCAAGCCCGACCGCCGCGACGGCGGCCGCTCCGGTGACAATAATGCGCGCTACGCGTCTGCTCATTGCGATAAACCTTCCCTCGCTATTAGAACGGACATTCTTCGTAGGTTCGAGATCCGGCCTCACACCGAATATTACCCCCGAGTAACACGTGAGACAATAAACTCTCCGTAGTAAATCAAGATTTCGTCACGAGACCATTTCATGATAAGCGGATGACAAATTCCGCGAGCGAGTTTGTCATCGCGGGATGAACCTGCGCGACATCCGGTCATCGCGGCTCCAGGCCGGTGATGACCCACCGGTCCCCGTCGCGTTCCGCGACGACCGACAGCTGGGCCGCGGCCGCGCTGCTGGCGTCCTGGTCGGCGCGGGTGGCGGACTGGTCGAGGAAGACGAGCAGCGTCGCGCGATCGCCGTCGAGCACCTGCACGGCGGCGCTGACCACCCGGGTGGTGAGCACCAGCTTCTGAGCCGGCGCGAGCTCACGCACCTGGGCGAACAGCTTGTCGTAGGTGTCGCGCGCGGCGCCGCGGAGCACCTCGGCGGCGGCCTGCTCGGTGACCTCCGTGCGGTCGTAGGAGTAGGAGAAGATCCGGTTGAGAGCCGACGAGACGGCCGCGCTCACCTCGGCGGTGCGGCCGGTGTTCACGAGCGCCTCGTTGCTCGCGGCCGGCGACGAGCTCAGCTCACCGGCCCGCAGCAGGAACCACCCGCCGAGGCCGGCGACCAGCACGGCCACGGCGACCAGCACGACCACCAGCCGCCGGACCCCGAACCACTCCCTCGGCGCGGCGTCGGCCGGCGGGTCCTCCGGCGGCTCCTCGAGATCGCCGACATCGCCGACCTCGTCGGACCCGAGGTCCTCGATCTGTGCGGTCATGGTGGTCTCCTCAGCGGGTGCCAAGCGGCACCTGGTCGAGGGCGGACAGCAGCCAGCCGTGGTCGGAGCGGGTGAGCCCGGCAACGAACCGGTTGCGCTTGGTGGCCGGCGCGCCGGCGTTGACGGTGGTGGCGATCTCCACCGACACCAGCAGCTTCGCCGTGCCGGCCCGGGTGTCCAGCTCGCTCACCGCGGCGTCCAGCACCCGGCCGGTGGCCACCGAGCCCCCGTCCCGCAGGGTCTGCCGGGTCTGCTCGTCGGTGGCCGCGAGCTCGTCGTGCAGCGCGCCGGTGGACACGTCGAGCCAGCGCTGGATCCCACCGTCCACATCGGACGAGTCGAGGGTGGTCAGCAGGGTGACGTGCGCGCGGCCCGCGGCCAGCACCTCGTCGCGGGCCTGGGCGTACCCGAGCGACTCGTCGCCGCTCGCCCGCCACCACGTCCAGCCGGCCCAGCCGGCGAAGGCCACCGCGAGCACCACCAGCAGCACGGCCAGGCGCAGCGGCCACGGGTTGGCGCTGGCCGGCGACCCGGTGTCGGGCCCGGCGTCCAGCTCGGTGTCGGGCTCGGTGTCGGGCTCGGTCTCCGGCTCGGTGACGGTCACTTCGTCAGCCACAACAGCTCCTCCAGGTTGCCGGCCGCGGGCAGGTCGGGCGCGCCGAGCGGGCCGGGCATGCTGACCCCGCCGCCCGGGATCGCCGGGTCCGGCACGCCACCCTTCGGCGCGTTCTGCGAGCCACGCACGAGCCGGGGGTCGCCCGGCGGCAGCGGGCAGGCCGCCTTGGTGTTGAGCGGAAGCGGCGCGGTGTCCGTGCCCGGGCGGAACACGGTGGAGTCGTAGAAGCACGGCGGCGGGTCGTTGAACGTCAGCGCGAGCGACAGGTTGCCGCCGTCCGGGGTGATCGACGTCGACGTGGCGGCGACGGCCTTGGGCACCATCACGAACAGCTGCTCCATGCCGTCGGTGCGCATCTCGAAGATGTCCGCCGTGGTCAGCAGGTTCGCGAGCAGCACGGCCAGGCCCGGGTTGGTGTCCGACAGCAGCCGGGACAGCTGGGTCGCGGCCGCCGGCGCGGCGCCGATCAGCTCCCGCAGGTCGCCGTCCGCGTCGGCCAGCTCGGTGGCGAACAGCTTGGCGTTGCTGGCGAACGAGCGCCACGCCTGCGACGAGTCCAGCTGGGTCTGCAGCACGACGGCGCCGTCCTCGATCAGCGTGACGGTCTGCGGCAGGTGCTCGGCGGCGGACTGGGTGAACGAGATCGACGAGTCGAGCAGCACCTGCAGGTGCGGGCCGGTGTCGCGCATCGCGGTGTACAGCTCGTCGACGACCGTGCGCAGCGACTCGGTGGGCACCGAGGTGTTGAACGCGGACAGGTCGCCGAGCAGGTCGGTCACCGGCGGCGGCACGGTCGTCTGCGACCGCGGGATCACCGCGCCGTCGGTGAGGAACGGCCCCTGGTCGGTGCGCGGCTGCAGGTCGACGTACTGCTCGCCGATCGCGGACCGGTTGGCCACCACGGCCTTCGAGTCCACCGGGATCGGCGGCGCGGCGTCCTCCAGGTGCAGGTCGGCCTCCATGCCGTCGTCGGTCAGCCGCAGCTCACCGACCCGGCCGACGGCCACCCCACGGTAGGTCACCTCGCTGTTGGTGAAGATCCCGCCGCCGTCGTCGAGCTGCAGCCGCACGGTGTAGGAGTCGTTGCCGAACAGGCGGTCCACGCCCGCGTAGTTGGCACCGACGAACGCGACGACGGTCAGTGCGAGCACGACGAACACGGACACCTGGATGCGGACGGCACGGGTGAGCATCAGCGACCCCCACTCGTGGTCTGGCCGGTCGGCGGCAGGGGCAGCGGGGGCAGCGGCTGGGTGAAGTCCTCCGTCGGTTTCACCGTGACGAAGATGTTGAGGTAGTCGCCCTTGGCCGCGTCCAGCACCGGGTCGGTGAACGGGAACGTCGGCAGGATCTCCAGCGCCTGCGGGAGACTCTGGCCCGCGTCGGCCAACCGGTTGAGCACCGGGGCCAGCGCCTCGAGGTCGGCCACCATGTCGTCGCGGCTGCGGTCGATCGTGTCGACCGCGACGTCGGAGAGCGTGTCCAGCGACTGCAGCATGGTGACCAGCGCGCTGCGTTGCTCGGACAGCGACCGCAGGCCCGGGGTGAGGTCGGTGAGCGCGCCCTTGATCTGGTCCTGGCGGCCGGCGAGCGTGGTGGACAGCTGGTTCAGCCCGTCCAGCGCGGCGGTGATGTCGCCGCGGTGGTTGTCCAGGTGGGTCACCAGCTCGTCCACATTGGACAGGAAGGCTTTGATCTCCGGCTCGTTGCCGGTGAGCACGTCGGACAGCTCGCGGTTGATCGTCTGCAGCTGGCCGATGCCGCCCCCGTTGAGCAGCAGCGACAGCGCGCCGAAGACCTCCTCGACCTCGGTGTGCCGGTTGGTCCGGTCGGCGGTGATCGTTGCGCCGTCGGCGAGCTTGTCCGCCGACGGCGCCGGGGTCTGCGTGCCGGGGGCGGCCAGCTCGACGAACTTCTCCCCCAGCAGACTCGACTGGCGCAGGCTCGCGACCGCGTCGGCCGGCAGGTCGACGTCGCCGTTGACCGCGAGCAGGACCTCGGCGGTCCACCCGTCCGGGCCGCCGAGCCCGATCGACTCGACCCGGCCGACCACGACGTCGTTGACCTTCACCGCGGCCTGCGGCACCAGGTCGAGCACGTCGGCGAACTGCACGGTGACCCGGTACGGGTGGTCGCCGAGGTCCGCGCCGCCGGGCAGCGGCATGTCGTAGATCCCGTTGGTGCCCACGACCGAGCAACCGGTCGCGGCCAGCGCGAACGCGGCGGCGGCGAGGGCGCGGCGGATCCTCATCGGCCACCTCCGACCGTGCCGCTCGACAGGGGCACCGGCAGCGGCGGCAGGTCGGCGCCCTGCCCGCTGGCGAAGTACTCGAGAAGGTTGGTGCGGCCCTGCAGGGTCTGCGACTCCGGGTCGAACGCCTGGACGACGTTGGTCACCGCGAGCGGCGCGACGTCGAGCGCCTCGGCCACCGACGCCCGGTTGTCCACGAGCAGCTGGGTGGTCCGCGCCAGCTTGTCCACATTGGACTTGATGGCGGCCCGGTTGTCCTTGATGAAGCCCTGGATGTCGGCGAGCGCGGTGCCCAGTGTGGACAGTGCGGTGGACAGCTCGTCCCGGTCGGCGGCGAGCGTGCGCCACACCTGGTCGAGCTGGGTGTTGACGCTCAGCACCTGCCGGTCGTTGCCGGCGAGCATGGTGGTGAACTTCTGCAGCTCGTCGACCGTGGCGAACAGGTCGTCGGCCGAGCCGGACAGGGTGCGCGCGGCCTCGGCGAAGTTGCGCACGCTCTCGTTGAACGCCGCGCCGTTGCCGCGCAGGTTGGCGGCACCCGTGTCGAGGAGCTCGGACAGCGCGCCCTTGGAGTTCGCCCCGTTCGGGCCGAGCGCGGACACCAGCGTGTCCAGGCTCGCGTACAGCTCGTCGAGCTCGATCGGGGTGGCGGTGCGCGACTCGGGGATCACCGCGCCGTCCGCGATCTGCGGACCACCCCGCGCCAGGTCGACGAGCTGCACGTACCGGTCGGACACGACGCTCGGCGCGATCACCACGGCCTTGGTGTCCTCGGCATCTCGACGTCCCGGTCGAGGGTAAACACGACCTCGACCCGCTCGCCGCGCGGGGTCACCGACTCGACCGCGCCGACCCGCACGCCGAGCACCTGCACGTCCGAGCCGGCGTAGACGCCGACCGCGCGGTCGAAGTAGGCGGTGACCCGCTTGGCGCCGTCGCCGCCGAAGATCCACCACAGGGCGCCCGCGGTGACCAGCGCGAGCACCGCGACCGTCACGACGGTCCTGGTGGCGATCCGCCGGGCCTTCACTTGGCACCGCGCGGTGGGATGCAGTTCGTGCGGTTCTCGACGACCACGCCGCACAGGTAGTTGTCGATCCAGCGACCGCTGCCGGTGGCGTTGTTGACCAGCCGGAAGTACGGGCCGGCAAGCTTGAGGCTCGCGTCGAGGTTGTCGGTGTACTGCTGCAGGATCCCGGTCACGGTGTCCAGCTGGGCCAGCGCGGGGCCGAGCTGGCGCTGGTTGTCCGCCACCAGCCCGGAGAGCTGGGTGGCCAGGTCGGTGGTGCCCACGAGCAGGTCGTGGATGGCGTCGCGGCGGTTGGCGAGCTCGGTGAGCAGCAGGTTGCCGTCGTTGATGAGCTTGTCGAACTCGTCGTTGGTGCCGGCGAGCGTGCTGGTGACCTGCCGGGTGTTGGCCAGCAGCGCGGCGAGCTGGTCGTCGCGCGAGGAGATCGTCTTGGACAGCGCGGTCAGCCCGTCGAGCGCGGTGCGCACGTGCTGCGGCGAGTCTGCGAACGTGTCGGAGATCGTCCGGAAGCTGTCCGCCAGCTGCGCGGTGTCGATGGAGCCCGCGGTGTCGGCGAGGCCCTCGAACGCCTGGGTGACGTCGTACGGGGTGACCGTGCGGTCCATCGGGATCGGCCGGTCGGGGTCGAGGGTGGTCCGGCCCGTCGGGTACAGCGCGAGGAACTTGCGGCCCAGCAACGTCTTCAGCTTGATGGCCGCGGTCGTGGCGTCGCCGAGCCACGCGTCGCCGACCCGGAAGGTCACCAGGACGCGGTCCTCGGCGAGCTCGACGTCGGTGACCTCGCCGACCTTGATGCCGGCGACCCGCACCTCGTCGTCCGGCCGCAGGCCCGCGGCCTCGCTGAACTCGGCCTGGTACTTCGTGCCACCGCCGATCACCGGCAGGTCCGCGTAGAAGAACACGAGCGTGGCGAGCGCGGCGAGGACCAGCGTGCCGACCACGCCGAGCACCGCGGGGTTGCGCTCCTTGAACGACTTCATGCCGTGCACCTCTTGTCGGGGGCGATGACACCCTGCGGCGGGTCGGTCTGCAGGGTCGCCTCGCAGAGGAAGAAGTTGAGCCACGAGCCGTAGTCCGCCGTGCGGCCGATGGCGTTGAACTTGTCCGGCAGCACGGTGAGGAACTGGGCGAGGTCCTCGCTCCCGGTGACGAGGTTCGCGGACAGCCGGCCGAGGCCGGCGATGCTGTCCTTGAGCGCGGGCCGGGCCTGCTCGAACAGGCCCGCGGTGGCGCCGGTGAGGTCGGCGATGCCCTCGATCGCGTCGCCGATCGCGGTCCGGTCCCCGGCCAGGCCCGAGACGAGCCGCTGCAGCGTGCCGACCAAGGTGGACAGCGCGTCGCCCTGACCGTTGATCGTGCCGAGCACGGCGTTGAGGTTGTCGACGACCTCACCGATCACCCGGTCGCGGTCGGCGAGCGTGGCGGTGAGCGAGCCGGTGTGCGCCAGCAGGCTGTCGACCGTGCCGCCCTCGCCCTGCAGGACCTGCACGATCTCCCCGGAGAGCTTGTTCACCTCGTCCGGGGAAAGCGCCTGGAACAGCGGCTTGAACCCGTTGAACAGGTCGGTGAGATCCAGCGCGGGGGTGGTCCGCTCGAGCGGGATCTCGCCGCCCTCCGCCAGCCGGTCGGCGGTGGACGTGGGGCCGCGTTCGAGCGCGATGTAACGCTGGCCGACCATGTTGCGGTACTTGATCGTCGCGGTCACGTCCTCGGGCAGCCGCATCGACCGGTCGACGGCGAACGTCACCCGTGCGAGGTGTCCGTCCACGATGGACAGCTCGTCGACCTGGCCGACCCGCACGCCGGACACCCGGACGTCGTCGCCCGGGTTGAGCGAGGTGACGTCGGTGAACCGGGCCGTGTAGCTCGCGGTGTCGCCGAGGCCGGTGTTGCTGATCGACACCGCGAGGATGGCCGTGGCGAGCCCGGTGACCACGACGAAGACCAGGGCCTTGACGAGCGGCCCGATGAGCTTCCTCATCGCAGCGTCACCTCCGTCCCGCGGTAGAGCGGGCCGACCAGCACACTGCTCCAGCCGGGCACGTCACCCGGCGCGAGCCCGGTCGGCGGCGCGACGAGGGTGGCGATGAGCTCACGTTCCTGCGGAGAGTTCGGCAGGCCGAGGTCACCGCCCGCACCGGGCAGCAGCGGGTGGCCGGTGCTGCCGGTGGCCGCGGCGACCACGCCGACGGTCGGCGCGACCCCGCTCGGGTAGCAGCGCGGGCCGCCGGTCGCGTCGTAGACCGGTTCGTCCACGCCCGGCACGTACTTGCCGCGGGACTCGGTGACCGTGGCCTCGAGGTGCAGGCCGGGCTTGTGGGTCCCGGCGCCGAGGACCTTGTCCATCGACGGCTTCAGGTCGGCCATCGCCTTGAGCGTGCAGGGGAAGCTCGGCGAGTAGCGGGCGGCGACCTCCAGCGGCGCCCGGCTCGACGCGGCCAGCCGGATGATGTTCTCCTTGTTGTTGCGCAGGAAGATCGTGACGTCCTGGCCGGACGCGGTGACCTGCGCGTAGAGGTCGGTCAGCTCGGCCCGCTCGTCGGCGACCGTGTTCAGCGTGGTGGTCGACTCGGTGAGCGAGTCGAGCAGGTCCGGCGCGATGTCCCCGTAGAGCTCGCTGACGTCGGCGAGGTCGCGCAGGTCGTCGGTGAGCTGGGGCAGGTTGGGGTTGAACTCCTCGAGATAGGCCGCGGTGTCGACCATCGCCTCGCCGATCCGCTTGCCACGGCCTTCCAGCGCGGTCGAGATCGCGGTGAGCGTGGTGGCGAGCTTGTGCGGCTGCACCGCCTTGAGCACCGGCAGCAGGTCGTCGAACACCCGCTCCAGCTCGATGGCGTTCTTCGACCGGTCCTGGCTGATCGTGTCGCCGGGCTCCAGCGGGTCCGCCGTCGTCTCGTCCGGTATGGACAGTTGGACATAGCGCTCGCCGAAAAGGGTCTTGGGGACCAGCAGGGCGGTGACGTCCTTGGGGAGCCGGGACACCTTGTCGGGGTCGAGCGCGAGCCGGATGGCCGCGCCCTGCTGGGTGCCGTGCACCTCCCGCACGTCGCCGACCACCACGCCGCGGGCCTTGACCTCGGAGGAGTCGTTGAGCTGGTTGCCGATCCGGTCGGTGCGCAGCGTCACGAGCACGACGTCGGTGAACTTCTCCTGGTACACCTGCACGGCGAACGTCGCCAGCAGCGCCATCACCACCAGGAACACCACGCCCGCGGTACGCCGAACCCACTTCCGGCCGATCACGACGAACCCTCGCAGGCTCGGTGTCGCCGCTGTGCCAGCGACTCGCTCGCAAGCTCACTCATCCGGCTCATCCGGCCACCTGCACCGTCGTCGTCGCGCCCCAGATCGCGAGGCTCAGGAACAGGTCGATCACGTTGATCGCGACGATCGAGGTCCGCACCGACCGTCCTACCGCGACACCCACGCCGGCCGGGCCGCCGGTGGCGCGGAAGCCGTAGTAGCAGTGCGCGAGTACCACGACCACGCTGAACACCAGCACCTTGCCGAACGAGTACAGGACGTCGATCGGCGGTAGGAACAGGTGGAAGTAGTGGTCGTAGGTACCGGCCGACTGGCCGAAGAACCAGACGGTGACCTGCCGCGAGGCGATGTAGGAGGTCAGCAGCCCGATCGCGTACAGCGGGATGATCGCCACGAACCCGGCGATGATCCGGGTGGTCACGAGGTAGGGGATGCTCGGCACGCCCATCACCTCGAGCGCGTCGATCTCCTCGGAGATCCGCATCGCGCCGAGCTGCGCGGTGAACCCGCAGCCGACGGTCGCCGACAGCGCGATCCCGGCGACCAGCGGGGCGATCTCGCGGGTGTTGAAGTAGGCCGAGATGAACCCGGCGAGCGCGGCCGTGCCGACCTGGTTGAGCGCCGAGTATCCCTGGATGCCGACGACCGAGCCGGTGAACGCGGTCAACCCGACCATCACGCCGATGGTGCCGCCGATGACCGCGAGCGCACCGGAACCGAAGCTCACCTCGGCAAGCAGCCGGACGATCTCCTTGCCGTAGCGGGTGATCGCGCGCGGGACCCAGAGGATCGCGCGGACGAAGAAGAAGATCTGGTCGCCCAGGACGTCGAGGAAGGTGAACCGGCGGCCGACCGACTCGACGACGCGTTGCTGGATCCTGGGTCTTTCCGTCTCTCTGTCGCTGAGGATCGTCATGTCATGCCCCCTTCGGCGGCACGACTTGGAGGTACAGCGCCGTGATGATCAGGTTCAGCATGAACAGCAGCAGGAACGTGATCACCACCGACTGGTTCACCGCGTCGCCGACGCCCTTCGGCCCTCGGCCGGGGTTGAGTCCGCGGTAGGCGGCCACGACGCCGGCGACGAAGCCGAAGATCACCGCCTTGATCTCGCTGATCCACAGGTCCGGCAGCTGGGCGAGGGCGGAGAAGCTCGCCAGGTACGCGCCGGGGGTGCCGCCCTGCATCACGACGTTGAAGAAGTAGCCGCCGAGGACGCCGACCACGGAGACCAGCCCGTTGAGGAACGCGGCGACCCCCATCGCGGCGAGCACCCGCGGCACGATCAGCCGCTGCACCGGGTTGACGCCGAGGACCTCCATGGCGTCGATCTCCTCGCGGATGGTGCGCGAGCCGAGGTCGGCGCACATGGCCGAGCCACCGGCGCCGGCGATCAGCAGCGCGGTCACCACGGGGCTCGCCTGCTGGATGATCGCGAGGACGCTGGCCGCGCCGGTGAACGACTGGGCGCCGATCTGGGTGGTCAGCGAGCCGAGGTGCAGCGCGATGACCGCGCCGAACGGGATGGCGACGAGGGCCGCGGGAAGCAGCGACACGCTGGCGATGAACCAGAACTGCCCGATGAACTCGCGGAACTGGAACGGCCGCCGGAAGGTGAGCCGGATGACGTCGAGACCGAGCGCGTAGAGCCGGCCGGTCTGCCGCATGGCCTCGGCGATCATCCGACGGCCCCGGATCTCGGGTGGCGCACGGCCTTCATCGGACCGCTCCGTAGCGGATGCGGTCCGTCGCGTCGAGGCTGGCCACGATGCTGTGCTGGGCGGCGGGCGGCAGGGTGTGGATGATGCGCATGACCCGGTCCTTGCGCCGGCGCACCGCCCCCCGGTACGGGAGCCCCGGGGTGGGTTCGAGCTGCGGCGGAACGCCACGGATCTCGTCGGCGCCCTGGTCGAAGCCTGCCGCCAGCTCGGCGGCCATGGTGGCCTCGTCCTTCTCCTCCGACATACCGATCGGGCCGATGCGGCTGCCGTTGACGAACTGCTTGACCACCGGCTCCTCGCTGGTGAGCAGCACCTCGCGCGGGCCGAACATGACCAGCTGGCGGCGGAACAGCATGCCGATGTTGTCCGGCACCGTGCGGGCGACGTTGATGTTGTGCGTGACCACGAGGATCGTCGCGTCGATCTGCGCGTTCAGGTCGACCAGCAGCTGCGAGATGTAGGCCGTGCGCACCGGGTCCAGGCCCGAGTCCGGCTCGTCGACCAGGATGATCTCCGGGTCCAGCACGAGCGCCCTGGCGAGGCCCGCGCGCTTGCGCATGCCACCGGAGATCTCGCCGGGGAGCTTGCGCTCTTCGCCTGCCAGGCCGACCATGTCCATCTTCGCCAGGACGATCCGGCGGATGTCCGGCTCGCTCTTCTTCGTGTGCTCGCGCAGCGGGAAGGCGATGTTGTCGTAGAGGTTCATCGAGCCGAACAACGCGCCGTCCTGGAACAGGACGCCGAACAGCTTCCGAATGTCGTAAAGTTTGTGCTCCGAACAGCGGACCAGATCGGTACCATTGATGGTGATTCGACCCGTGTTCGGTTTCAGGAGACCGATGAGACATTTGAGGAACACGGACTTGCCGGTACCGGACGGGCCGAGCAGGACGCTGACCTCACCGGCAGGGAGGGTCAACGTGACGTCCTGCCAGATTTGTTGGCGCCCGAAGGACTTGCTCAGCCCTTCCACGGCGACCTCTACGCCCAAGTCCGCACCTCCGCCGGTCCTACGCAGGCGCAATTACGATGTGACCCGGAATGATCGTCACATCGCATTGAACGTCGGCGTTTATTACCGCCGAGTAGGTTAACGTCGGGGTATTTCGGTGGCAAGAACCACCGGGCGACGGCCGAATTCTTGGTATCCGGCGACAGTTCTCGCACCGGGTTTTGTCACGATGTGCACAAGTTCTACTTCGGCGCCCGACCGGTCCCGATGAGCGTCGTGGCGTTGAACGTGTCGACGCCGCGCTCGGCGAGCAGCGTGGTGAACCGGGCCCGTACCCGCTCGACGGTGGCGTCGTCGAGGCCCATCAGGAGGGCACGCATCGCGGCACCCATGACGATCGCCCAGGCGGTGCCTGGGGCGAGCGGCACCCGGTGCGGGACCTCGGTGACCTCGACGTCCGCGAGCCCGCGGTCCGCGAGCCAGCGCGCGAGGGTCTCCGGCGTCCCGATCCGGTCCGTCGGCGGGCCGGACCCCTCGGGCGGCTCGCCGGCCCCTTCGAGGCGCATGGCGTCGACGAGGATCTCGGGCACGGGCTTGACGGCGGAGCGCTCCCGGGTCGTGGCGGCGAACCGGCCGCCGGGGCGGAGCAGGCTCACGAGGTGGGTACCGCCGATCTCCATGTCCGGGAAGAAGAAGACACCGAACACGCACTGGACAATGTCGTAACCACCGTCGTAACCACCGTCGACGCCGGGCCAGGTGCGGATCAGTGCGCGAAGTGGCGGGTCCCCGTGAGGTAGACCGTCGCGCCGGCGGCCTCCGCGGCCGCGATCACCTCGGTGTCCCGCACGGAGCCGCCGGGCTGGACGATCGCCTTCACACCCGCGTCGAACAGCAGCTGCGGGCCGTCGGGGAAGGGGAAGAACGCGTCCGACGCGGCCACCGAGCCCGTCACCCGGTCACCGGCCCGCGCGACGGCCAGGCGAGCGGCGTCGACCCGGTTGACCTGACCCATGCCCACGCCGACCGTGGCGCCGCCGGAGGCGAGGACGATCGCGTTGGACTTCACCGCCCGGCACGTACGCCACGCGAAAGCCAGGTCGGCCATCGTCACGTCGTCGACCGGGGTGCCGGTCGCGAGCGTCCACTTCGCCGGGTCGTCGCCCTCGGCGTCGATCACGTCCCTGGTCTGCATCAGCAGGCCGCCGGACACCGCGCGGATCTCCGCGCCGCCCCGGCGCGGCTCCTGCGCCACCAGGATACGGATGTTCTTCTTGCGCGACAGCACATCCACCGCACCGTCGGAATAGGACGGCGCGACGATCACCTCGGTGAAGACCTCCGCCACCTGCTCGGCCATGTCCACGGTGACCTCGCGGTTCGACGCGATCACCCCGCCGAACGCGCTCAGCGGGTCACACGCGTGCGCACGGCGGTGCGCGTCCGCGACCGCGCCGATACCGTCCACAGTGGACACCGCGATGCCGCACGGGTTGGCGTGCTTGATGATCGCGACACAGGGCGCCTCGTGGTCGAACGCGGCGCGCCACGCGGCATCGGCGTCGACGTAGTTGTTGTACGACATCTCCTTGCCGTGCACCTGTTCCGCGGTCGCCAGGCCGGCCCCACCGTGGCTGGACACGTACAGTGCCGCCTTCTGGTGCGGGTTCTCCCCGTAGCGCAGGACGTTGCGCCGCTCCCAGCTCGCGCCGACCCAGCTCGGGAACACGTCCGCCTCGGGCGCGAGCACGCTGCCCATCCACGACGCCACCGCGATGTCGTAGGACGCCGTGTGCCGGTAGGCGGCCACCGCCAGCGCGCGCCGGTCCGCCAGCGTGAAGCCGCCCTCGCGGACCTGGGACAGCGCCCAGTCGTAGCGCGAAGGATCGACGACGACCGCGACCGAGGCGTGGTTCTTGGCCGCCGCGCGGACCATCGCCGGGCCGCCGATGTCGATCTGCTCGACGCAGTTGTCGGGCGCCGCGCCCGAGGCGACGGTCCGCTC
>NZ_WHTD01000035.1 GCF_009379765.1 Actinophytocola sp.
CATCAAGATCACCGATCGTGAGATGAGAACACTCCTCGCGCGGTATCTGACCCCACACGAGTGGCACGGCGAATGGAACTACACCATCAGCCCGACCGACACACCCAGTTGAGCGTGTTGTTCATTTCCAAGCCCTTACCGCCCGGCTCGGGCACGTGGCCGCGGGCCGGGCCGCCACGGGCGTCAGCTCCGGCCGGGTTCGGGAAGCGGTGTCCCCGCATCCGGTGTGGGTGTTCTCCGGGCATGGCGCGCAGTGGCACGGGATGGGCCGTGACCTGCTGCGGGACGAGCCTGCGCTGGGTGAGACCTTCGACGAGCTCGAGGAGGTCTTCGCCACGGAGCTGGGTATCTCCCCTCGGCAGGTCGTGTGCGGCGCCGACCTCGGGGACGTCGGGCAGATCCAGGCCATGATCTTCGCCATGCAGGTCGGCCTCGCCAGGATCTGGCGGAGCTACGGAGTGGAGCCCGCGGCAATCATCGGCCACTCCGTCGGCGAGATCGCGGCGGCGGTTGCCGCGGGCATGCTCGACCTCGCCACCGCCGCCAGGCTGGTTTGCCGCAGGTCGACGCTGCTGCGGCGGGTGGCGGGCGAGGGAGCGATGGTGCTGGTGAACCTCCCTTTCGAGGAGGCTGCGGCCCGGCTGGCGGGCACCGCGGACGTGGCCGCCGCGATCGCCGCGGCACCGACGTCGACGGTGATCAGCGGGAGCATCCCCGTCGTGGATCGCCTCATCGACCAGTGGCGCTCCGAGGGACTGGTGCCGCGTCGGGTCGACTCCGACGTGGCCTTCCACAGCGGGCACATGGACAGGCTCGTTCCCGACCTGCTCGCCGGGGTCGCCGACATGGCCGCGCACGACGGCACGATCCCCGTCTACACCACCGCACTGGACGACCCCAGGGCCGTCGCACCTCGCGGCGCCGGATACTGGGCCGCCAACCTACGCAACCCGGTCCGGTTCGCCCAGGCGGTGGCCGCGGCCGCCGAGGACGGACACCGCGTCTTCGTCGAGGTGTCGACGCACCCGGTGGTGGCCCACTCGGTCTTGGAGACGCTGGCGGCTCGCGGCGTGGACGGCGTCGTGGTTCCCACGCTGCGCCGGGCACAGCCGGAACGGGAGACGCTGCTCAGCAACCTGGGCACGCTGCACTGCCTCGGGATACCGGTGGACTGGTCAGCACTGCACCCCACCCGCGAACCGGCGGACCTGCCCACGACCGCGTGGCAGCACCGGCGCTACTGGGCGGAGACCCCGTCGACTCCGCAGGGGCGGCTGAGCCACGACGTGGACAGCCACACCGTGCTCGGCACCCACGTCGCCGTACAGGGCACCGCCCCCGTCTCGCTGTGGCAGACCCGTCTCGACGACTCGAGTCGTCCCTATCCCGGCGGGCACCAGGTTCTCGGCACGGAGATCCTACCGGCCGCCGTGGTGTTGACCACCTTCCTCGCCGCGGCCGGATCGGGCGGCCTCGCCGATGTCGTGCTGCGGGCGCCGGTCGCGGTGACCACGCGGCGCGACGTGCAGGTCGTCCGGCAGGACGGCACCCTTCGCCTGAGTTCGCGCCTCGCCGACCACGCGAACGACCAGGCCTGGCTCACGCACGCCACGGCGGCGGTGGCGCGCACCGATGGTGCGGCCGGCCGGCTTGCGAACATTCTCGCCGAGACGCTCGACCCGGACTGCGTCATGGACCGGCTGCACGCGATCGGTGTGGTCGGGATCGGCTTTCCCTGGCGGGTACTGGAGGTCGGCCGCGCCCCCAAGCACCTCGTCGCGCGGGTCGCCGCGGACCCGGGCACGGTGATGGACACCACGACGTGGGGCTCGCTGTTCGACGCGGCACTGTCGGCGGCCCCGATCGTCTTCCCAGGCCCGCCGCGGCTGCGCATGCCCGGCCGGCTACGTGCGGTCGTCGTGCACGGTGACCCACCGCCCGAGGCCCTGATCGGCATTCACCTGGTCGACGTTCGGTGGGTACGGGGCCAGGCGAACGACGTCGACGTCGACGTGGAGATCGCGGACCTGGACGGCTTCGTCGTCGCCCGGCTCTCCGGAGTGGGGTTCGGTGTGGTCCAGCAGGCGGCGAGCCACGAGCCGGCCGGCGAGGCGGCGGAGCCCGCGGCCGCTGGTTGGCTCGACGTGCCGGAGCCCGAACTGGCCGACCGCGTCGAGTCGCTGGTGTGCGATGTCGTCCGCGCCGAGCTACGGCTTCATCCCGACGAGCTCGACGCGCACCGCCCGCTCGCCGAGATGGGAGTCGACTCGCTGCTCGGCGAGTCGATCCGCCACCGGCTGGCCAGGCGGTTCCACCTCCCGCTACCGATCGGCCTGCTCTGGGACCGCCCGAGCGCCACCTCGATCGCGGCCTATCTCTGCGAGCTGATCGTCTCGTCCCGCGGGGCGGACCAGGAGTTCCCAGCGGCCTAGTGTCCCGCGCAGGGGTGGCCGTCAGGGTGGCCGTTGCGCACGCACTCTGACAAACCTGTCCATCTCAGCAGTGCTGCTCGCCGCCCCGCCCGCTGGACGACAGCACGGATCGGGCCGTCTCGAGCCTGACCCGCAGCCGCGCGGCCTCCATCGAGTCGACCGTGTTCAGCAGGCCGATCGCTTCATCCACATCGCGACGAGCCCGGTCGAGCTCACCCCGGCCCTGGTAGACATCCGACAGCAAGATCAGCGCCTTGGCGTACCAGACGGTGGCGCCGAGCTCGTCGAACACCCCCCGAGCCTCGACGACGTACTCGGCGCCGGCCGATTCCAACCCCTTGGCGAGCGCGATTTCGCCGAGCGAGTAGAGCGCCTGGCCCTCGACCAACCGCTCGCCGACCCGTCGCGACAGCAACAGCGCGTGCTGCATGGTGGTCTCGGCGTTGTCCAGCCGGCCGGTTCGCTGCCGCACCACCCCCAGCCGGTACAGCGCGTACGCCTCGCCGATCCGGTCACCTATGTTCCGGACGATGAGCAGGACTTTGTTCAACGACTGGTGCGCCTGCTCGACCTGGTTGGTGTCGATGTACAGCTCGGCGAACCGGTTCAGGACCTGCGCCTCGCCGCGCATGTACTTGACCCGTTGGCAGACAGCCAGCGCGGACTCCAACAGCTCTCGGGCACGGTCGACGTCCCCCTCGTCGATCCACACCTTCGCGAGGCTCTGCAGGACGTGCGCCTCGCCGACCTGGTCCCCGACCGCCCGCATCCCCGCCAAGGCTTCGCTGTACTTCTCGATCATCGCGCCGACCCGGTTGCGCAGCCGGTCCACGGTCGCCGCGTTACGCAGCACGAGCGCACGGCCGTGCTCGTCGCCGTCCTCGCCGAACAACGTCAGCGCCGACTCGAAACATTGCTCCGCCTCGGCGAGCCGCGTCTGATGCATCCGCATCGTGCCGAGCGAGTACAGCGTCGCCGCCTGTCCACGGCGGTTGCCGGCCCGCTCGGTGGCGGCAAGCGCTAGCTCGGCGGTTTCCCGCCAGTCGTCGAAGTAGCCCTTGACCTCGAACAACGTCACGGAGGTGAGCGCGAGGTCCCAGCACGTCTCGTCCAGGCCGGACTCGGCGGCGAGGTGCACGGCGAACACCAGCGAGCGGCGCTCCACCTCCAGCCACGCCATCGGGTCGTTGATCTCCACCACGTCGCCGCCCGGGTGCCAGCGGGGCGCCAGCCCGTGCAGGATTGTGTAGTCGCCGCCGTACTCCTTGCGGTGCGCCTGCTCGGCGTACGCCAGCCATCCCCCGAGCAGCCGCTGGACGGTGCTCTGGCGGCTGGCCTCGGACTCGTCGGCGAACAGCCGTTCGGTGGCGTAGACCCGGATAAGGTCGTGGAACCGGAACCGCAGCTGCTCGCCCGGATACCGCACGGTGTCCAGCAGCTGCGCCTCGACCAGGCTTTCCAACACCTCAGCGGCGTCGTAGGGATTGATGTCGAGCAGCGCGGTCGCCGTCCACTCCGGGAAGTCCTGTGTCGTGATCAACGCGAACAATCGGAACAACCGCTGCGCCATGGCGGGCAGCGCGCGGTAGGTCAGGCCGATACTCGACCGGAGCTCCAGCCCGCGGTAACGCAGCTCGTCCAGCCGGTGGGCGGTGCCACGCAGCCGCGTGACCAGGATGTCGAGCCGCCAGTGCGGGCGCGAGGCCAGCCGCGCGCCAGCGATCCGCATCGCGAGCGGTAGCCCGCCGCAGAAGTTGGCCAGCTCGACCGCGGCCTCCTGCTCGGCATTCACCCGGTCCCGGCCGACGATCTTGCCGAGCATCTCCAGGGACAGCTCGACGTCGAAGACATCCACCTGGACGTGGTGGGCGCCGGGCAGCCCGCTCAGCCGGGCTCGGCTGGTGACCAGCACCGCGCAGCTGGACTCGGCCGGCAGCAGCGGCCGAATCTGGTCCTCGTCGGCCGCCCCGTCGAGCACGACCAGCACCCGCTTGCCGGCGAGGCGGCTGCGGTACATGTCGGCCTGCTCCTCCAGGTCCTCCGGGATCGCCGAGCCGTCGACACCGAGCGCGCGCAGGAAGCGGGCGAGCACCCCACCCGTCCGGTCCTCACCGTTGGGCGCCTCCAGGTCGCCGTAGAGATGGCCGTCCGGATAGAGCTCCCGCAGCTCATGCGCGACCCGGATGGCCAGCGTCGACTTGCCGACACCGCCCTTGCCGGAGATCGCGACTATGCGGGTGCCGTACCGGGCGACTGTCGACTCCGCGTCGTCGCTCAGCGCCCACCTGATCTCGGCCAGCTGCCCGTCGCGACCGGTGAAGTCGCCGATGCTGGCCGGCAGCCTGCGCGGCACCACGTGGTGGTGCTCCGTCGCCTTGGCCGGCTTGCCGACCGCCGAGCCCACGCCGGCCGCCTTGAAGTCCAGGGCCGGATCCCGGTTGAGGATCGATCTCTCCAACTGCTGCAAGCGCTCGCCCGGCTCGATGCCCAGCTCATCGACGAGCGTCGTGCGGACCCGCCGACAGACCTCCAGGGCCTCGGCCTGCCGGCCGGACCGGTAGAGCGCGAGCATGAGGTACTCGTGTAGCCGCTCGCGCAACGAATGCTCCCCGACGAGCGCCGTCAACTCGCCGACGACCTCCTCGTGCCGGCCGAGCTCGAGGTCGAGCCGGACGCGGTCCATGATCGCGATCAGCCGCGAGCCGTCGAGTAGCGCGGCACTCCGGCACACGAGGTCGCTTTGTACCCCGGCGAGCGCCGGGCCGCGCCACAACGCCAGCGCGCTGCGCAGGGTCGCGACCGCCTCGGACTTCGGTCGACCTCGACGTGCCCACGGGCCGCCTCGACCAGCCCGGTGAACTGTTCGGTGTCCAGCTCTCCGGACGGGACCTCCAGCACGTAGCCCGGCGCCCGGGTTCGGATGGTCATCGGTGCGCCCGCGTCGGTCAGCACCTTGCGCAAGCCGGAGACACAGATCTGGATCTGCGCCCTGGCGGTGGTCGGTGGTTCGGTGTTCCAGACGGCGTCGATGAGCTGTTCGGTCGGCATGACCCGACTGGCGTTCAGCCCGAGCATCGCAAGGACCACCCGCTGCCTGGATCCCCCCAGATCCAACTCGACGCCGTTGTGCACGTACTCCAATGGACCTAAGAGTCGCAATCCCAACGCTTCCCCCAACCTGTTTGCCGCCGGCCGGCCTCCGCGGTTGTCGACAGTGGTATTCAGCAAATCAGTTTCTCATACCAGCGAGACCTTCCCGGCGGAATAGTCCGAATAGAGTATGCCCTATCGGCCGTTCATCGCACACGCCGCGACAGCAAAGCGGAAGATGCGTCGCGCAGCGGTCGTGCCACAGCATAGAACAGGACGGATCGAGCTCCGGTCCGGACGGATCGACGCCACCCCGTCGGACATCGCCTCAATCGCGCTGAGCAGATGGGAACAAGGCAATGCCTGAATCCAGCTGGAAAGTCGTATTAGACCGGGACGGCGTAACGATCTCCAACGACATCTTCCGACTCAACGTGAACGGCTCGGAACCCACCCAGCTCGAGACGGTCGTGTCGGAGCTGCAAAGCGTCACCCGGGGCACCTATGGCCAGTACTGCGGGTTGTCCAGGGCCGCCGAGATGATCGGCGAGCGCTGGGGTCTGCTGATCCTGCGCGACCTGTTGGTGAGCCCGAAGACCGCTGCTGAGCTGCACGGCGGCCTACCACGAATCTCGGCGAGGCTGCTTGCCATGCGCCTCAAGGAGTTGGAGTACAGCGGCGTGGTTCGCCGCCAGGACGACACGCAGGACCCGGACGAGGCCGTCTTCGAGCTCACCGAGTACGGGCAGGCCGTCGAGGACGTGCTCCTGGCGCTGGGCCGGTGGGGCGCGATCGCGCTCGCCGCGCCCCGGCCGGAGGACATCATCACCGAGGACTCGCTCACGGTGGCGTTGCGTGCGACGTTCCTCGCCGACGCCGCGCGCGCGGACAAGATCAGCTACGAGCTGCACGTCGGCGAGACCGTGGTGCATGCCGTGATCGACAACGGCTCTCTGGAGGTGAGCCCCGGCCCGCTCGCCGGCGCCGACGCGGTGATCGACAGCGGCCCGTTGCTCAAGAGCATGCTCACCGGCGAGGTGACCGCCGCGGAGGCGCTGAACAGCGGGCAGGTGACGATGACCGGTGAGCCGGAGCTGCTGACCAGGTTCGTCGAGCTGTTCCAGCTGCCGAAGCTGCCTACCCCGGTTGCCGCCTGAGGTCGTGGAGAGCGATTCGTTTCCGGGCGGCACCCCGGTAGCGGCCCGGCGGCCGCACCCGGCCGATGTCCGGAGCAGCGCGCAGAGAATGCGGGCGTAGCCGGGACGGCCCGACCGATCCGTGGGCAGATGCCGATCGGCACCGATCGGCATCTGCCCGTCTTGTCGTGTCGGTCGTCGTTTGTGGTGGTCGTCCTTTGTCGCGGTCGTCCGACGTGCTGGTCAGGCGGCCGCCGCCGGCTGGGACGGAGGCTCGCCGGTCTCCCGGCCGGCGAGCCGGAACTCGAACTCCCGCGCCGCCTCCTCATCGGTCACCTCAATGTGCCTGACCGCGATACGCAGCATCGGCGGCACAAGCAGGGAGGTGATGATCGCCACCAGCACGACGATCGTGTACATCGCGGTGGTCAGCACTCCCAGTTGCAGCCCCACGATGGCCATGACCACCACTATCACGCCGCGCGCGTTGAGCCCGGCGCCGAGGGCTACGGCGTCCCAGTGGCCGAGTCGTGCGAGGCGGGCACCGATGTAGGCCCCGGCGAACTTCGCGAGTATCGCGGTCACCAGCACCAGCACCGCCGGGACGAGCACCGCCGGATGCCTGAGCGCGGTGAGATCCATGCGCAACCCGGCCGTCGCGAAGAACACCGGAGCCAGCACGGCCATGACGAACGTCTGCAACGCGGCCAGCCGCTCCCGGTCCAACCACGTCGACGAACCGATCACGACGCCGCCGAGCAGCGCGCCGAGGATCGCCTCCATACCGAGCGCCTGGGTGCCCGCGGCGAAGGCCAACAGCAGCAGCACGGTGACGGCCACGACCACGCCTGGTTCCTTCGACCGGACCGACAGCCGCAGCAGCGCGCCCACCGGCCGCGCGACCACGAAGCAGAACACCAGCGCCCCCACCACGAACCCGACGGACAGCAGCATCTGGTCAGCGCGCATGCCAACTGTCGCCATGGCGGACACCACGGACAGCAGCAGCCAGCCGACTATGTCGTCGATCGTGGAAGTGCCGATGATCAGCTGGCCGATGTCTCGGTACAACAGGCGCATCTCGAGCAGCGTCTTGGCGATGACCGGGATCGCGCTCACTGATAGCGCGACCCCGACGAACATCGCGAAGGCGGTGCGGTCGGTGCCGTCGGCCATCAGCTCCAAGGGCAGGACGAAGCCGATCGCGACACCGCATGCCAACGGTAGGAGCAACGCGCTCGCGCCCACCCACGCGGTAGTGCCCGCCCTGCGCCGCAACAACTTCAGGTCGACGTTGATGCCGGTCACGCCGACCAGCAGAAGCACCCCGAGCTGACCGACCGCGTCGATCAGGTGCATCTGGCTCGGGTCGGGGGGCAGCAGCCAGGCCGAGACGCCGGGAGCGAGATGGCCGAGCACCGAAGGGCCGAGCAGAACGCCGACGCAGAGCTCACCGACGACCGCCGGCATGCCCAGCCGCCGCGCCAGCTGACCGAGTGCCAACGCGGATCCGAGCAACAGACCGATCGCCACGACGAAGACCAGAACTTGGTGCGCACTCATCGGAGCCACCGGTCCCGTCGCCAAGATCATGCCCGCTCCCACCGCCGCTCAACCGGACCGGTCGGCTGCCGGTCCCCGAGATCCAGAGTGGCAGCAGAACGCTTGTCCACGCGTATCACCGCGTGCTGTCGCGATGGTCGGCATTCCAGCACGCACACGCGCTTATCGCCGGCCGATAGTTCTCCGAAAGGCCCCGGGTAGCGGTACCGAGAAGATTGAGCGCATCGACTGCTCGTTCGACCGGTGAGGGAGACGAGCACGACGCTCACGTTGTGATCCGCGACAGGAGGCAACGACCATGGCCGGGATTGGGTACAACCAGCGGGACGAGCCGATCTGCGCGAGCCGGCAGCACGACGGCGACCGCCTTCCGCCACGGGTCGCCGCCGGTCGCCAGCTCTGCATCCGGTGCCGGAACCAGGTGGAGGAGAACCTGGTCGAGCTGCCGGCCCTGTACGAGCTGTGTGCCCACATGCTCGACATGCGCCACCACATCCGGGAGCAGGCCGGCGACCACGGGGCGCGCGGAACCGAGCTGACCGACACCGTGGTGGCGATCCGTTCCGACATTCTCGGGGTGCTCGCGTCCTGGTGCGGGCTGGTGACCGGGGAGCGCGGCGTCACCGGCCCGGACGAGCTGAGCATCCGCCGGCTGACCTCGTTCCTGGCGATCCACCTGAGCTGGCTCACCGAACACACGGCGGCGCCGGACTTCGCCGACGAACTGGCCGAGCTGGCCTCGACCGCACGCGACGTGCTGCGGCACGACATCGAGCCGCGCGGATCCATGTTCGAGCCGGCATCGAGGAGGGAGACGTGAGATGCGAATCGAAATCAGGGTGCTCGGTCCCCTCGATGTCTCGGTCGGTGGTGTCTCGATCGTTCCGACCGCGAGCAAGCCGAGCCAACTGCTGGCGATGCTCGCACTCAACGCCGGCCACGTGGTCACCGTGCCCGCGCTGACAAGCGAGATCTGGGACTGCGATCCACCGCGCAGCGGGATACCGACGTTGCACACCTACATTTTGAAGTTGCGGAGAAAGCTGCAACACGCACTCACCGGTCGCGGTGACGTGACGTCGAAGGACATCCTGATCACCCACCGGGCCGGCTACCTGTTGAACGTGGCACCGGAGGACGTGGACGCCGTCCGCTACGACCGGCTGTCCGCAGCCGGCCGGCAGGCGGCGAACGCGGGGGACCACGAGACGGCCTCCCGGACGTTGGGGGCGGCGCTGCGGCTGTGGCAAGGCGCGGCGCTGGCCGATGTGCCGACCGGCCCGGTGCTGGCCGTCGAGGCGTTGCGGTTGGAGGAGAACCGGCTCGGCGACACGCACCTGCGGATCGAGGCCGACCTCAATCTGGGCCGGCACCACCAGCTGCTCGGCGAGCTGGGTGCGCTGTGCGTGCGGTATCCGCTGCTGGAGAACTTCAGCATCCAGCACATGGTGGCCCTGTACCGGTCGGGGCGGCAGAGCCAGGCGCTGGGGGTCTACCGGCGGCTGCACACGGACATGAGGGAGCAGTTGGGCGTGGCGCCCTCGCCCCAAGCGCGGCGGCTGCACCAGGCGATTCTCACCGGCGACGCGATGATGAACGACCCGAGCCTCGCGCTCAACGGTTGACCGCAGACATCGATGGCGCCGCCCGACGCGGCTCAGGCGGCGTGGGTCACCTGGTCCGGTTCCTGGCCGGCGAGCCAGCCGCCGGCGTGCCGCGCCGCGGCGAGAGCTGCCCACGAGACGAGCTCGATCAGGGCATCGTCCGCCGGCTGGGTCCGGCGGTAAGCCTCGACGGTCTCCCCGTCGACCTGGTAGGCCGCCTTGGCGACGAGCAGCGCCAGCCGGCCGGCCGCGCGGTCCGCGGCCGGCAGCCCGAGGGCCGGCGCCTCGACCCAGGCTCGGGACAGCCCGGCCGGCTCGCCGTCCCAGTCCGACAGTTCGGCGGCGACCAGCTCGCGCACCGTGACCGGTACCGATCGCCGCGCCGCCCCATCGACGGCCGCGGCGGCCCGGCCGAACGCCTCGGCGACGTGCCTGTCCCCCGCCGCCCACGCGAGGTCCTCAGCCAACGGCGCGGGCGCCAGCAGCGCCACCGACTCGCCGGGACGGGCACCGCGTAATGCGGGCCCGCGTAGGAAGCGGCCGAGGAACCGGTCGGCCGGCCCGCGCGCCCCGGCCGGCACTTGGGGCGGCAGCGGGGACTCACCGAGAAACACGTGCACCATGCGGTTGAGATACTGAAAGGCCACCGCCACGCCGAGCAGCTGCGGCGCGTGCGCCGCGGGAAACGGCCGGCGGCGGCCGGCGGCACCGAGCCGGGTGCCGCTCTCCCGCGCCCAGGTGGCCACGGCGCGGATGCCGGGGTCAGCGATCCCGGCAAGCTCGCCCGCGGCGAGCGCGCCCGATTCCGGGCCGACATGGAGCCCACCGAGGGCCGCACTGTGTACCTCCACGCAGTACGGGCATGCGTTGCCGAGCGACACCGCGGCCGCCACGGCCTCCTTGGTCACCCGGCTCACCGACGTGGTCACGACCAGGGACTCACGCAGCATCGTCCAGGCCGCGGCCAGCACGGCCGGGGCAGGCGAGTGCAGGGCGATCGGTGGAGCCAGCATGCCGAAGTCGTGCTCCAACTGGCGGTAGACCGCGGCGGTCGACCCGGTAGCGGCGCGCGGGCGTACCGGAGCGACGTACCTGACGCCGTTCAGCGCCGACCGCAGCGCGGTGCGGATCAGCCTCCCCGTCATCTGCGCTCCCTTGGTCCACCGAGTACGTGATCTCACCGTAGGGCGAGCCGGCGCCGCACACGTTCTCGCAACGTGCGCAAACCCGGCTCGCCCTGGACCGCCGGTGGGGCGGTCACGCGGCGGTCGTGGGGCGGGTGGCCGCCGCGGTCGGCAGCGGCGCCCCGTACGTCACGTCGACACCGCGGTCCCGCGCCGCCCGGACGATCCCGGGCACCGCCCGCTCCGTCAGCGCGGCGATGGTCAGCGCCGGGTTCACGGTCAGCGCGCAGGGCACCGCCGAGCCGTCGGTCACGAAGATGCCGGGATGACCACGCAGCTCGTGCCGGTCGTCGAGCGCGGAGGTGGCCGGGTCGTCGCCGATCCGGCACGACGCCAGCGGGTGCACCGTGTACGCGCCGACGAGGTCGTTGGTCCACGGCGCGACCGTCGCCAGGCCGTCCTTCTCGAGGATCTGCTTGACCTCGCCGTCGGCCTCCGCCCAGCCGCGCAGGGTATGCGGGGTCGGGTCGTAGCGCAACGAGCCGCGGCCGAGCATCTGCTGGGAGATCCGGTACGCGTTGCCGGTCGGCGGCGGCGGGCCGAAGACTCCCTCGTTGTTGTCCTCGGTCATCAGGAAGATCGTGAGCCACGAGCGCCAGCGCTTGAGGATCTCCTTCTTCTCCTTGCCGAACCAGGCCGGCCCGGTGGCGCCCGGCGCCTGGGCGAGGATCGTGCCGAGACCGGGCGGGAAGTACAGCTGTTCCATGGAGAACCGGGAGAACTCCGGCCGCGCGGCATCCAAGAAGTCCCAGCACGCGGCGACCGGTCCCTTGCCGATCTGGTTGGCCTCGTACACCGAGCCGTTCGGGCGCCGCAGGCCGAGCAGCTCGCCGACCCGCTCCTCGTTGATGATCGCGGTGTTGAGCCGCTCGCCGTTGCCGGAGAAGTAGCGGCCGACCGCATGCGGCATCTCGCCGAGTGTCTCGGCCGAGCGCTGCAGGATCACCGGGGTGGCGCCGGCGCCCGCCGCGAGGACGACGATCTTCGCGTCGATCACGCCGGAGCCGGTGGTGACCCGGTAGTCCTCCTCGTCGATGTGGTTGTAGTGCACCCGGTAGCCACCGTCCTCGGTGCGCGCGATCCGCTGCACCTCGTGCAGTGGGCGGATCTCGGTGCCGTGCGCGAGTGCCGCCGGGAGGTAGTTGAGCAGCAGCGACCGTTTGGCGTCGAACCGGCAGCCGGCCATCATCCAGTTGCAGTTGGTGCATTTGCCGGTGTCGATGCCGACCGGAACCGGGTTGACCGTGCGGCCGGAGTGGTTGCAGGCCGCGGCCCACAACCCGCCCGAGTAGGAGACGTCGTTCCAGTCCTGCTGGCTGACCGGCATCGCCTCGGACACCCGGTCGTACCACGGATCGAGGGCGTCCCGGTTGATCGAGGCGGGCCACATCCGGCGGCCGATCGAGCCGTGCCGCTCGAAGACGAACCGTGGCGCGCGGGGCAGCGCGGCGAAGTACACGACGCTGCCGCCGCCGACGCAGTTGCCGCCGAGCACGCTCATCCCGTCGCCGGCCGTGAAGTCGAACACCCGCGTGTATGACTTGCCGAGGAGGTAGTCGTGGTCGAAGTCCTTGCCCTGCAACCAGGGTCCGCGCTCCAGCACGGTGACCTTCGCCCCGCCGGCGGCCAGGTGGTACGCCGCGATGGACCCGCCGAAGCCGCTGCCGACGACCAGGACGTCGGTGGATTCCGTGGCGCTCATTCGGGACTCCCGGATGCCGTCGTGTTGGGGTGTCGCTTCGCCAGCTCCAGGCCGTAGCTGAAGTCGGGGAACCGCCACAGCCCGTCCTCGTCGGGCTTGGCGAAGCCCATCGCGAGCAGGCCCGGGTGCCCCTCGGCGAGCGCCTCGGCGGTGCTGCGGTGCGCGGCGCTGTCGTAGGCCATGTTCGAGAACAGGGCGAGCAGCACCCAGCCGTCCTTCTCCGGGTGGCCCGGCGCGGTCAGCTCGGCCACCAGGGCCACCCGGTCCTCATAGGACAGTGCGACGAACGGCGGCACGTCGACATCGAGGTCCAACTCGTGCCGTGCGGCGTAGGCCTCGGCGTGCCCGTTCAACGCCTGCGACAGCGGGGCGAGACCGTCGGTCACGCCGGTGGCCGGGGTGGCGAGCAACTCGAGCGCACCCGCCTCGACCGCACCCGGGTCGTCACACACCCCGGCGATCGCGCGATCGTCCGGCGTGCGTTTGACGCCGGGAACGATCGTGTCCGCGAACGCCTCCAGTGTGATCGTCTGGATCTGATCGTCGAATTCGGCGCCTGCTCCCACCGCTCCTCCTGTCTCGCGGACACCGCCGGTTGGGCCACGAAAATGGCTTTTCCGGAGGCACACAACCCGTTCCGGTGGCCTCATCCTGGGCGGTTCCGCACGACTGGCGCATCTTCCCCAGTGCCCACTCGCACGGCTCGGGGGGAACAGGCGCTGGCCTGCATGTTCAGTACGTTCTTGAGCGGTTCTGGAGTGATGTTGACCTGACACTGGTCGCGCCGTCGAGCCCGGAAGGAACATCGTTGTCATCCATTTCGAACCAGCTTACCGTCGGATTCGGTTGAACTCCGAGAAGCCCTTCTCCTGAGCGGTGCCAGATAAATGGACGACATCATCGAAAAGGCTGTTGAGCGCGTGATTCGCGCGATGTACGACAACTTGGGTGAACCGATCAGCATCGACGACATGGCCCGCACCGCCATGTTCAGCAAGTTCCACTTCTCCCGGATCTTCCAGCGGGTGACCGGGATCTCCCCCGGCCGGTTCCTGTCCGCGTTGCGACTGCAGGAGGCCAAGCGGCTGCTGCTGACGAGCTCGCTGACCGTCGCCGACATCTGCCACCTGGTCGGCTACAACAGCATCGGCACGTTCAGCTCACGGTTCCGGTACTCGGTCGGTGTCTCGCCGACCGAGTACCGGCAGTATCGGGGCTACGTGAAGCCGCTCGCCAACACCAAGCCGCCCTGCGAGGGGCACCGGTCGGTGGTGTCCGGCCGGGTCTGGCAGCCGCCGACCGGTCAGCCCGGCCATGTCGTGGTGGGACTGTTCGCGGGCCCGATCGCCCAGGGCGTCCCGATCCGGCACTCGACGCTGGCCGGCGCCGGCGGGTTCACCATCGAGGACGTGCCGGACGGCACGTGGTCCATCCTCGCGCACTCGGTGGAGATGGGCTTCGACCAGCCGGACCCCAGCCACGCGTACATGGCCGCATACGGCCCGGTGACCGTCGCGTCGGACCAGGCGGTGCACGGTGCCGACCTTCGGCTGCGGAGCCGCTGCATCTTCGATCCCCCGGTGCTGCTCGCCCAGCTCGACCGGCCGATGTGGACCACCACCCAGGCATGGGCTACCGGCAGGGTTGACCACGCCGCCCTGCCGGCGGCCTGACCAACCGGGGGCTCGGCCACGGAAACCACTCGCCGGAAGTGCCGCCCGACATGTCGGGCGGCACTTCCGGCGTTCAGGGCTGTCTCAGCCGACCATCGGGTGGACGGTCATCGGGAGCTCTCCGCGCACCCGCAGCGACAGCATCGGCTCGGGGACCACCTGGTAACCGGGCACCTTCGCCAACCGCAGGTCGCGCGCGAGCAGCGCCAGCACGAACGTCGCCTCCATGAGCCCCAGGTGGTTGCCGACGCAGAAACGCGGGCCGGCGCCGAACGGGATGTAGGCGTACCGCGGCCGGTCCGCTGGCCGGTCCGGGTCGAATCGATCCGGGTCGAACGTGTCCGGCGCGTCCCAGAACGACGGGTGCCTGTGCATCGTGTACGAACACACCATGACGTCCGCACCGGCCGGCACCCGGTAGCCGCCGACCGCATCGTCGGCCAGCGCCCGCCTGGTCAGGATCCACACCGGCGGGTACAGGCGCATCGACTCCTGCAGCACCATGGCCGTGTACCGCAGCTTCGCCAGGTCCGAGTAGGTCGGTAGCCGGTCGCCGAGCACCTCGACGGCCTCCGCGTGCAGGCGCTCGCCCACCTCCGGGTGCTCGTCGACCAGGTGCAGCGACCAGCCGAGCGTGCTCGCGGTCGTCTCGTGCCCGGCGAGCAGCAGCGTGATCAGCTCGTCGCGCATCCGCCGCGCGCCCACCCGGGGGTCGTGCTCCAGACTGGTCGAGTGGATCAGCCGGGTCAGCACGTCGTCACCGTCGGGCCGCGGGTCGGCGAGCCGGTCGGCGACCAGCTTGTCGACGATCCGCTGCAGGTCCGCCCGCGCGCGGCGGAAGCGACGCTGCTTGGGCAGTGGCAGCCACTGCGGCACCAGGCCCATCGACTCCATCTCGAACATCGCCTGGTCCTGCACGGCCTCGAAGCTGTGCCCGATCGAGTCGAACTCGCCGAGGTCGGCGTCGAGCAGCGTGCGGCCGAGCACGCCGAGGGTGAACCCGGTCAGCTCGGTCAGCACGTCGACCGGCGCGCCGCCGGCATGGGCGCCCAGCCGGCCGACCAGCCGGCCGGCCTCCTCCGCGACCACACCGGCGAGGCCGGTGATCCGTTTGTTCTGGAACACCGGCTGGATCGTCCGCCGTTGTTTGCGCCACAGCTCGCCCGTGCTGGTGAGCAGGCCGTCGCCGAGTGCCCGCTTGGCCTCCTGGTAGCCGATGCCCTTGTCGTAGTTGGCCGCGTTGTCGGCCAGCACGTGCTTGGCCGTGTCGGGATGGTTGAAGAAGTAGAGCGTCTTCGGCCCGATGCCGACCTTCACCGCGTCGCCGTAGGTCGCGGCGGCCGTGGACATCAGCGTAAGCCGGTCGCTCGCCAGCTGCCGCAGGAGCTTGAAGGTCGCGCGCCGCGGCGGGCCGGGCGGCACCCGGAGAGCTCCGGACGCCGCCCGCGACTCGTCGATCGCCGTCATGCCGCCCGTACCTCCCCGGCGGCCGCCGTCGTGCTCGGCAGCTCCGTGACCGCGTTCGGCTGATGCTGCTCGTTCGCCTTGTTCACGAAGTGCAGTGACCACAGGAAGAGCCCGCGGATCAGGCACACCCCCGCGGTGGCGAAGAACAGGCCGTACGCGATGTGAGCGATCATCAGCAGGCCGTAGACGCCCGCGATGCCCGCGCCGAACGCGAACTGGGACGCCGGCTTGGACGGCGTCGTGCCCGGGTCGGTGACCATGTAGTTCGTGTAGAGCACGAACGCCACGCCGGTGGCCATGCCCAACGCCGCCGGGATCGACGTGCCGAACAGGATGCCGCGCACGACCGCCTGCACCACGAAGAACGACAGCCAGCCGAAGATCAGCCACATCCGGCCGGTCAGCTTGGCGTTCAGCATGGTGCCGGATACCAGGATGCCCGCCACGATCAGCCAGCCGACCCAGTGGTCGATCCGCTCGGTGAAGTGGTACGGCGGCGCTATGCTGGCCCAGCCCGGGAACAGCACCAGGATCATCACGATGCCGAAGTTGGACGGATTCATGTAGTGCCGGAGCTTCCCGCGTACCGGCGCACGCAGCACCCACTTCGCGCTCACCGCGATGAACACGCCCAATATCATCACGAAGATCCGGTCGTTGACGTAGATCAGCATGTTCATCGCCAGTGCCGTGATGTGGGCCGGGTAGAGGAACTCCACCATGCCGCGCACCCCGTTGCCGGCGAACCGCGGGTCCCGGCCGTCCATGCGGGCACCGACGACCTCCAGCACGATCTCGGTCGTGTAGGCGGTCAGCAGGGCCACGAGCGGCCACGCCCAGGGCTGCTCGAAGCCCAGGAACAGGTAGCCGAGGAGATTGAACACCGAGATCGAGATCGAGAACCTGCGCAGCGCGGTGATGACCTTCGGGTTATGCCGCGCAGGCGCCTTCTGCTCTTGCGAAGCCACGTCTCTCACCTTTCCTTGGCCTGGCTGCCGAGCTGGAGGTCGTGCCAGCCGGTGCTCAGCTCGAGGTTCTGCTCGCGCACCTGGCCGGTCCGGTCCCGCCACCTCAGGTTGACCTCGACGTCGCCGGTGACCTTGCCGAGTCCGATGTGGACGTCAGTGCTGCGCTTGCCGGAGTGGCCGCTGCCGCCGTCGACGCGTTCGATGAACCTGCGACCGTCCGATGTGGTCACCGCGACCTGCGCGCCCACGACCGGCGAGCAGTCCTGCTCGGCCCCCTCGTGGGCCAGCCGCAGCCCGAGGAACTCGCCGACCGACGGGCTCGTGTTCCGGTAGAACACCGGGGCGGCGAACTGACGCGCGACGGCGAAGTCCAACCGGCCGTCGCCGTCGGTGTCGCCGGTCGCGATGCCGCGCGTGGGCACCGGGACGGCGAGCCCCAGCTGAGGTGCCAGGTCGGCGTAGCGACCCTCGTCACTCCTGACGAACAGGTGCAGTGTCTGGTCACCGGCGAGGTCGTCGCCCTTCTCGACGTTGGGCCACCACCACGGGTTCTCGATCAGACCGTCGTTCGCGGTCGCCAGTTCCTGAAGCTGCGGCCAACGGTTGGCCTCGCCCTGGACGAACCCTGTCGTCTGGGTGATCTCCGGGTCGCCGTTGTTGTCGTAGTCGGCGAACTTGACGTCCCACGCCCAGCCGGACCACGCGGTACCGACCTCCGCGCTGCGGTCGCGCCACGGCGCCTCGCCCGCTTGGAGCTTGGCCCGCAGCTCCTTCTGGCTGTGCACGGTGCTCTCGAACTGCAGGTTGCTCTCCTGAATGCCCCACCGCGTCGTGATGTCGCTGACGAACATGTCGTAGATGCCGTCGTGGTTCAGGTCGGCGAAGTCGATGCCCATGCCCTTGAACGAGTCGTTGCCGAGCCGCTTCGACTTCGGCACGCCCGGCGTGCGGACGCCCATGACCCCGCCGAAGGCGATGTGCCCCGGCGTCGACCGGTTGTACAGCAGGTGATCGACCCCGTGATCGTTGGCGATGTACAGCTCCGGCAACAGGTCGCCGTCGAGGTCGTTGGCGGCCGCGGCGAGCGTCCAGCCCCACTGCGCGCCGTCCGGGAACACCGAGTCGGGCACCTGCTCGAAGTCGGCCGATGTCGCGTCGGCACCGGTGAACCGGAAGATCATCTTCTTGCCGCTGTTCATGGCGTGGGACAAGGAGTCGTTCATCTCCACGCCGCCGTCGACGTTCTGGTCCAGCACCGGGCTGTCCGGGAAGTAGTTGGCGACGAAGATGTCCACGTGCCCGTCACCGTCGAAGTCGTCGATCGCGACGGCGTTGCTGTTCCACTGTGGACCGGCGTACTTCCCGTCCCGCACAGGGGGATTCGGTACCAGCTCGGTCGGCGCATACGCATTGTCGTCCAGTGTGGACGTACCCGCCTTCGCGAGGTAGACGACCGGGGTGCGACCCCACAGGTAGACCAACAGGTCCATCCGGCCGTCCTCGTTGAAGTCGCCGGGCGCGCAGCCCATCGGCGCCATCGCGTCGTTGACCGGCAGTGGCGCCAGGTCCAGCGCGAACGGCGCATACCGGTCGCCGCCCGCGCCCGGTGTCGGGGTCACCACCACCTGGTCGGTGCGGGTGTCCACCAGGCACAGGTCGTTCGACAAGCCGTCGCCGTCGAGGTCGTTCATCGCGATCGCGGCGCCGACCGAGGAGATCCAGGCCTGGATCCGCTGGTACGCCTGGTTCACCGGACGGACCGTCTGCTGCTTGTCCGCGGCCGGCAGGGCGATTGTCATCGGGGTGAAGTCGTACCGGCTCGCCATACGATCCTGCTCGGCCGCCGACACGGTCGGCAAGCTGACCACCACGTAGCCGACCACGGCCACCACCACGGCGATGACCCCGGGCAGCTGTCGACGCAGCCAACCTACTTTCGCGGTCATTTACTCATACCTCCAAGGGAGACCAACTGGTTCGCGACGCCCTGCCGCCACTGCTCGTAGGCCGGCACGGCACCGTTTTCCGCGTGTTCGGGCCGAACGTCGACGCTGACCCGCGCCGCCGTCTCGGGGTCGGTCCCGCACAGGACCTCGGTGGCGACCGCGGTCTGCGGGATCACCAGCCCCGCCCGGACGCGCGCCTCCGCGGCGAACGCGGCGCCCACGGCCAGCTGAGGTCGGTGCTCGCCCGCGTGCTCGGCGAGGCGGACCAGGTCGTCCCGGCTCGCGCCACACGCGTAGGTCGAGGCGAGGCCGACGCCCGCCCACAGATCGCCGTGGCGCTCGGCGGGGTAGCGCGACACCAGCGCGGCCACCTCGTCGACGTCCGTGCAGCCGACGAACCACAGCGCGCGGCCGATGCCCTGGTCGATGGCGCGGTTGGCGTACGGGTCGGACGCGTCGCCGGGCCACGGGAACCGCGGGTCCTGGAAGTGCTCGTGCACGTACCTGCGGGTGTGGAAGTAGGCCTGGTGGAACCCGTAGCCGTCAAGCACGAGCCACCGCAGCAGCGGGTCGAGGTCGCCGGCCTTGGGCCAGCGGAACCTGGGCAGCCGCGCCATCGCCCAGCCGATGCCGCAGTACACGATGTAGACCTGGTCGGCGGCGGGACCGGCCAGGAAGTCCGCGGCGTGGTGGCGGTGGCCGAGGGGCAGCCCGTCGAGCACGGCGTAGCCCATCCCCGCGCCCTCGTAGGCGAAACCGCGGTACCGGCGCTCCACCTTCGCGAGCCGATCCCGCGCGTCGGCAACCGAGCTCGCCTCGACCGCAGCCGCGTAGCCACCGAGGAAGACCACACCGATCCTCTCCAACAGCTCCCGCGACGCCCGGTCCTTCTGGTGAAAGCCCCGCACGCCCAACGAGGTGGCCGCGACGTTGGGTGTCAGTATTTTGCGTCGGAGCGCGCGCCAGCTGTTACCCAAGGTGCTCTCCCCCTATCGGGATGGATTTTCCGGAAGATGTCAGGCTCAATTCTCGATTTATTCCGATATTCGTCCACTTCCGATGTGCGAGCATTTTCGGAGTGGTATCGGTCAAGCGGCTTCGGCGGCTTTGTCGAAGCTCGACCGGATCCGTTCCCGCCACAGCTCGTAGGCCGGGCTGCCGCCGGGGCCGACGTCGTCCGGCTCTACCGCGGTGGTGGCCCCGAGGGTGACCGCCGCCTCGACCGACAGCCCGGTGAGCACCTCGACGCCGAGGCGGCTGTGCTCGGGCACGTGACCGGCGGAGACGCGCGCGGAGGCGGCGAACACCGAGCCGAGCGCGACCTCGCCGGCGTACCCGCCCGCCGCGTCCACCAGCCGGGTAAGGCCCTCGGCCGGGCAGCCGCCGGCGAACGTCGCGGCGAGCCCGACACCGCTCCACAGGTCGGCCCGACGGTTCTCGGCGAAGCGGTTCACCGCTGCCGCCACCCGGTCCGGCAGCGCGCCCTCGATGAACCACAGCGCCCGGCCGACGCCCTGGTCGGCGGCCCGCGGGAAGTAGTCGGGGGCGCCCAGCCACGGGTACGGCCGGAACGGCCGCTGTTCGCCGACGACTTTGCGGGTGTGGAAGTAGGCGAGGTCGAAGCCGTATCCGTCGACCGCCAGCCAGCTCATCGTCGGGTGGACCGGCACGCCATCGAGATCGGGCATGATCGTGCGCCACAGCACCCTCGGCAGCCGCGCCATGGCGAAGCCGACGCCGATGTAGGTGAGGAAGATGTGCGGCAGACCGGGTCCCTCCAGCAGCCGCTTGGTGCGGGTGCCGCGACCGCCGGCCATCGCGTCGCGCACCGCGTAGGCCATCGTGGCGCCCTCGTAGGCGAACCCACGCAGCTCCGGCGCCACGGTCTCCAACCGCCGCTCGACGTCCCACAGGGTGCGGTGCTCGATGCCCCACTCGAAGCCGCAGATCACCGACTCCGGAATTGCCTCGAGCTGCCCCGTGGCCGGCGACCCGGCGCCCGGGAACTTCCGTTCGGCGAATGTCACCGCCCGCAGCCTCGGGGTGAGTATCAGCCTGCGCAGGGCGCCAAGGATCGCTGGCATCTCATGTCCTCCACGGTATTTTCGACATCACACCCAGGGCGCGAGCGGGAACCACGGGATGATCTCCCGCATGGCGAGGAGCCGGACGTCCCAGTACAGGAACGTGAACACGCCGGCCACCAGCAGAGCGGACGCGGACAGGACGGTCAGCCGCGCCGGGGCAGCGGTGAGCCAGCGCCGCGTCCGCTCGCCCGCGAGCAGCGCGGTGAGCAGCAACAGCACGGCCAGCACGAGGATGTTGCCGAGCGACTGCAGCACGAACGCGGCCGCGCCGTACAGCGGGTTGTGCTCCTCGGCGGCGTCCCGGAACAGCTTGCGGAACAACGGGAACGGCCGGCCGATCAGGAAACCGCCGATCAGCGCACCGAAGAACACCAGGCGCGCGTGGGGGAGGCGCGCGCCGAGCCGTGCGAACGGATCGCGCACCAGGCCGAGCGAGGCGAGGCCGAGGTAGGTCATGGTGAGCCCGACCACGCCGAACACCGCCATAGACTGGACGCTGCGCGAGGACAGCTCCCCGGGTGCGCTCGGCGCGGTGTCGAACTGCGGCATGCCGGTCCCGACGAGCCCGACGACGACGCCGTACGCCGCGGAGACCACGACCATGCCGGCGGCGAGCCACAGCAGCGGCGCCAGCACCGCGCGCACCCGGTGCCAGCGGCCGCCGACGCCGCCGATGAGCGGCGCGACCGTGCCGAACACCGCGATGTTGCACGCGGTGAACGTGCCGGCAAGCCCGGAGACGAACGCGAACACGATCCCGGAGCCGACGCCGGCGATGGCGGTCTGCTTCGCGTCGTGGCCGAGCACGGTGTTGGCCACCGAGTCGCCGATCACACTGTCCACGAAGGACGCCGACCACCCGACGGTGAGGAGGAACCCGCCGAGCACACCGAAGAGCACCACCCGACCGCGCCGGCGGGGGATGTGGCCGTCGGCGATCGACGTATCCCGGGTGGGGTCCGGCTCCTGCTGGACGTACTGGGTATCGAGCTGGGTCATCGTGGACGCTCCTTGCGGTCGGGGACTAGCCGGCGATGGCCTCCGGCACCCAGGTGTTCACCATCAACTTGGGGTCGTCCACCACGGCGTCCCCGTCGAGCATCGCCCGCTGCAACTGGCGCAGCCGGGCCGACGGTTGGACCCCGAAGTGGTCGCGGGTCGTCGTCCACATGTCGTGGTAGACCTCGAGCGCCTGACCGCGACGGCCGGAGCGGTACAGCGCGAGCATGTATTGGGCGCGGAAGTTCTCCATGTACGGGTGCCGGGCACACAGCGCGGCCAGGTCGCCGAGCAACTGCTGGTGTCGGCCGAAGTAGAGGTCCGTATCGATGCGCAGGGTCAGATCGGAAAGCCGCGTCTCCGTCAACCGCGTCGCCTCGATGTCCAGCTGCGGGCCGGCCACCACGTCCACCAGCACCGGCCCGCGCCACAGCGCGAGCGCGGCGGACAGCAGCCGTTGGGCCTTGGCATAGTCCCCCGCGGCGCTGGCGACCCGGCCGGCCGCGGCCAACTGGTCGTATCGAACCGCGTCCACCGTCTCGGGCTCGACCTGCAGCAGGTACCCGGTGTGCCTGGTGACCAGGAGCTCGTTGGGCTGGAGCCTCTGGTCGGCCGGCAGTGCGTTGCGGATCAGCTTGCGGAGGTGCAACACGTAGGTCTGCAGGGTGCTGTGGGCGCTGCGCGGTGTGCTGTCCGCCCACAGTTCCTCCATCAGCGCAGCGGTGGTCACCACCCGGCCCGGGTTGAGTCCGAACATCGCCAGGAGCTGTCGCGGCTTGCCAGCGGTCGGCACCACCGAGACGCCCTCGATGACAGCCTCCAGTGGGCCGAGCACGTTGATTTCAGCTCGCATCAGTCAGCTCCCTCGCCGGACGAGGGTCATGCGCCAATGCTGCGCTCGGCGCCAACGGCATCCGGGCTCTGCATGTTCCTCGTTTCGCACAAGGCTCCTTACCTCATCGAAAGAGTATGCCGTCCGGCGGAAACGCGAATCTCCTGGAATGCGCCTGAAGGCTCGCCGGACCCAGATCGGCAGAAATGGCAACTTTGGAGTAGCGGCACATTTTCGATCTTGTTTCTCGTGCGCGTTCCCGGCACCGCACACCAGGAGTAGGCGCCGTGATACCCGCTGTTGCACGCTGGTTGACGTTCGTGTGCGACGCCAGACACGTCGCCCTCGTCGTGCATTCTCACGAGGCCGAATGTCAGGTCGCGCAGGCAATGTCGACGGAAACCCGTGTGGCATTCGATTCGTGTATGGCCGTGAGGCGGTGAACGTGGGCAACGAGCGGGTCGCCATTATCGGTATTGGTCTGCGCTATCCTGATGCCACTTCCCCGGAGGAACTCTGGGAGAACGTGCTCGCCGGGCGCAGGGCTTTCCGACGGTTGCCGGACGAGCGGATGAACCAGGCCGACTACTGGTCTGCTGATCCGCATGCCCCGGATCGGTTCTACTCGACCCAGGCCGCTGTGCTGCGGGACTTCGAGTTCGACCGGGTGCAGTACAAGATCGCCGGCAGTACCTTCCGGTCCACCGACCTGACCCACTGGCTGGCGCTGGACACCACGGCCATGGCGCTCGCCGACGCCGGTTACCCGGCCGGCGCGGGCCTGCCGGGCCGCACCACCGGGGTCGTCCTGGGCAACAGCCTCACCGGCGAGTTCTCCCGGGCCAACATCATGCGGCTGCGCTGGCCGTACGTGCGGCGCACGGTCGCCGCGGCGTTGGCCGCAAAGGGTTGGTCGGAGGACGAGACCGGCGAGTTCCTGCGCGAGCTGGAGCCGCAGTACAAGGCGCCGTTCCCGGCCATCGACGAGGACTCCCTCGCCGGCGGTCTCGCGAACACGATCGCCGGGCGCATCTGCAACTACTTCGACCTCGCCGGCGGCGGGTACACGGTGGACGGTGCCTGCTCGTCGTCGCTGCTGGCGATCGCGACCGCGGCCCGGGCCCTCGTGGACGGCGACCTGGACGTCGCGCTCGCAGGGGGCGTGGACCTCTCGATCGACCCGTTCGAGGTGATCGGCTTCGCCAAGACGGGAGCCCTCGCGACAGGCGAGATGAAGGTCTACGACAAGGACTCGAACGGCTTCTGGCCCGGCGAGGGCTGCGGCGTGGTGGTGTTGATGCGGGAGAGCGAGGCCATCGCCCGCGGCCGCCGGATCTATGCGTCGATCACCGGCTGGGGCATCTCCTCCGACGGCAAGGGCGGCATCACCCGTCCCGAGGCGGGCGGCCACCGGCTCGCGCTGACCCGCGCCTACACCCGCGCGGGTTACGGTGTGGAGACCGTGTCCTACTTCGAAGGCCACGGCACCGGCACCGCGGTCGGCGACGCCACCGAGATCGAGGCGCTGTCCGGCGCCCGCCGCGAAGCCGACCCGACCGCCCCGCCCGCCGCGCTGAGCACGGTCAAGGGCAACTTCGGCCACACCAAGGCCGCCGCCGGCGTCGCCGGGCTGGTCAAGGCCACGCTCGCGGTTTACCACCAGGTCATCCCGCCGGCGACCGGCCACGTGGTGCCGCACCCGACGCTCACCAAGGCCGACGCCGCGATGTACGTGCCGCGCGACGCGGCGCTGTGGCCGGTCGCCGGTCCGGTGCGCGCCGGCGTGTCCGCGATGGGCTTCGGCGGGATCAACTCGCACATCGCGCTCGAAGAGGCCCCCGGCCGCGAACGGCGCACCGAGGTCTGCCACCGGACCAGCGCGCTGGTCGCCGGCCGTCAGGACGCGGACCTGCTGCTCGTCGACGCGCCCGGCGCCGACGAGCTGACCGCGCGGGTGCGCCGGCTGGCCGAGTTGGTCGCGAAGCTCTCCTTCGCCGAGCTCACCGACCTGGCCGGCACGCTCGCGATCCAGCGAACCGGCGGCCCGTTCCGTGCCGCGGTGGTGGCCACCAACCCGGCCGACGCCGTACGCAAGCTGACCCGGGTCGCCGACGAGCTCGCCGCGGGCCGCACGACACTGCTTGTGCCCGCGGACGGCGTGTTCCTCGACCACCGGACCGCCGCGCCGCGGATCGCCTACCTCTTCCCCGGGCAGGGCTCCGGCCGCGACACGGTCGGCGCGATCCGCCGCCGGTTCGCAGTGGCGGACAACATCTTCCGCAACGACTCGGTGCCGGCCACCGGCGACCACGTCGCCACCGAGGTGGCACAGCCGCGCATCGTCGCCGGCTCGGTCGCCGGCCTGCGGGTGCTGCACACGCTCGGCATCGACGCGGACATCGCGGTCGGCCACAGCCTCGGCGAGCTGACCGCGCTGTCCTGGGCCGGCGCGTTGGGCGGCGGCGACCTGCTGCGGCTCGCCGCCACGCGCGGGCAGGTGATGGCCCACGCGAGCCGCACCGGCGGCGCGATGGCCGGCCTGTCGGCCGACCCGGCCACCGTCGAGGCGCTCGTCGGCGACCGCGAGGCGGTCATCGCCGGCTTCAACGGGCCGGCCCAGACCGTGATCGCCGGCCCTGCCACGGACGTCGACGCGGTGTGCGCGCTGGCCCGCTCCCGCGGCCTGACCGCGACCCGGCTCAACGTGTCGCACGCCTTCCACTCGCCGCTGGTGCACCCGGCCGCGGCCGCGATGGCCGAGCGCCTCGGCGAGTTCGACTTCGGCGTGCTGAACCGGCCGGTCGTCTCCACGGTCACCGGCGAGGTGCTCGACGCGGGCACCGACCTGCGCGCGCTCCTGGTCGACCAGGTGGTGCGGCCGGTGCGCTTCCAGGAGGCCGCGGCCAAGGCCGTCGCCGACGCGGACCTCGTGCTCGAGGTCGGGCCCGGCCGGGTGTTGTCGGGGCTCGTGGCCCAGCAGGCGCCGGACAAGGCGGTGCTGGCGCTGGACACCGACAGCTCATCGCTGACTCCGCTGCTCGGCGCGGTCGGCGCGGCGTTCGCGCTCGGTGCCGACGTGGATCCGACGGCGCTGTTCGCCGACCGGGTGGTGCGGCCGATCACCGAGGACGCCGCGCTGACGTTCCTCGCGAGCCCCTGCGAGACCGCGCCGGAGATCTCCGCCGGGCTGGTGCTCGACGCCAAGCCGGTGGCCGCGATCGAGACCGCCACACCCGCCGCGAGCGAGCCGTCCGCCACCCTCGACGTGCTGCGCCGGCTCGCCGCGGAGCGGGTCGAGCTGCCCCTCGAGACCGTCACCGCGCAGACCCACCCGCTCGACGACCTGCACCTGAGCTCGATCACGGTGGGTCAGATCGTCAACGACGCGACCCGCGAGCTCGGCCGGCCGGCGCTCGCCGCGACCGCGAACTTCGCCACGGTGACGCTCGGCGAGCTGGCCGGCATGATCGACCAGCTCGACGACACCGCCCAGGACGGCGCCACCGGCCCGGGGGAGGTCCCCGGCTATGCGCCGTGGGTGCGCCCGTTCTCCGTCGACCACCTGCCGGCCACGCGCACGTCGCTGTCCTTCGGCACCGGCTCTCCCGGCACCTGGTCGCTGTTCGCCCCGGCCGGTCACTCGCTTGCGGAGCGGCTGCGCGCGGCGCTGGTCGAGGCCGGCGTCGGGGACGGCGTGCTGCTGTGCCTGCCAGCCAGCGGGGAGGACCATGTCGAGCTGATCCTGGCGGCCGGCCAGCAGGCGGTCGCGGCAGCGGCCGACACCCGGTTCGTGGTCGTCCAGCAGAGCCTGGGCGCCTCGGGTCTGGCGCGGACGCTGCACCTCGAGCGCCCGTCGGTGCCGACCACGGTGGTCACCCTGGCCGACGCCGTGCCGAGCTCGCCGGAGGACATCGAGGCCGCGGTCGGCCGGGTGGTCGCCGACGTCGCCGCAACGCCCGCCGGGTTCACCGAGGTCGGCTACGACGCCGAGGGCACCCGGACCGTGCCGGTGCTGCGGGCGCTGCCCGCGGTCGCGCGGCCCGATGCGAACCCGTTGACCGAGGGCGACGTGCTGCTGGTGACCGGTGGCGCCAAGGGCATCACCGCGGAGTGCGCGCTGGCCATGGCACTGGACTCGGGGCTGACGCTCGCGCTGATCGGCCGGGCCGACCCGACCACCGACGAGGAGGTCTCGACCAACCTGTCCCGGATGGCCGCGGCCGGCGTCGACGTGCGCTACGAGCGCGCCGACGTCACCTCCGCCGAACAGGTCGCCGCGGCGGTCGCGCGGATCGAGGACGACCTCGGCCCGGTCACCGCCGTGCTGCACGGCGCCGGACGCAACGAGCCGAACGCGCTGACGAACCTCACCGGCGCCCAGTTCACCCAGACGCTCGCGCCGAAGATCGCCGGGCTGCGGACCGTGCTGGCCGCGGTCGACGCCGACCGGATCAAGCTGCTGGTCACCTTCGGCAGCATCATCGGCCGGGCCGGCCTGCGCGGCGAGGCCCATTACGCCACCGCCAACGACTGGATGACCGAGCTGACCGTCGAGTTCCAGCGCGCGCACCCGAACGCGCGCGCCCTGGCGCTCGAGTGGTCGGTGTGGTCGGGCGCGGGCATGGGCGAGCGGCTGGGCGTGGTCGAGGCGCTGATGCGGGAGGGCATCACGCCGATCTCCATGGACAACGGCATCGCGGTGCTGCGCCGGGTGCTCGCCGACCCGTCGGCCGGCCCGGTCCTGGTGGTCAGCGGCCGGGCGGCCGGACTGCCCACGATCAACCTGAACCGTGCGGAGCTGCCGCTGACCCGGTTCATCGACCGCGTGCAGGTGCACTACCCGGGGGTCGAGCTCGTCACGGAAGCGGAGCTGACCGCGGGTAGCGACCCGTACCTGGCCGATCACCTGCTCGACGGCGACCTGCTGTTCCCGGCCGTGATCGGGATGGAGGCGATGACCCAGGTGGCCACCGCGCTCACCAGGCATCCGGTGCCGCCGCTGCTGGAGGACGTCGAGTTCCTGCGCCCCGTCGTGGTGCGGCCCGATGGCTCGACCACGATCCGGCTGGTCGCGCTCGCCACGGACCCGGAGACCGTGTCGGTCGCCATCCGCAGTGATGAGACCGGGTTCGGCGCGGACCACTTCCGCGCACAGCTCCGCTTCCCCCGCCCGCAGCCGCCCGTCGCCACCGGCACCGTCGACACCGGGCTTCCGGCTGTGCCGGTCGACCCGGTGACCGAGCTGTACGGCAGCGTGCTGTTCCAGGGCAAGCGGTTCCAGCGACTGCTGACCTACCGGCGGACGAGCGCACGGCACGCGGTGGCCGAGCTGTCCACCACGGCGCCGACACCGTGGTTCGCGGCGTTCCTCCCGCAGGAGCGGGTACTCGCCGACCCGGGCACCCGCGACGCGGTCATGCACGCGATCCAGTGCTGCGTACCCGACGCGACGCTGCTGCCGCAGAGCATCGAGAAACTATACCTGGCGAACCCGAGCGACCAGGACGCCGAGATCGTGATCATGGACGCGCGGGAGCGGTCGCAGGACGGCGACAGCTATGTCTATGACGTCGACGTACTGAACACGTCGGGCGTCGTGGTGGAGCGTTGGGAAGGACTGACGCTGCGCGCTGTTCGCAGGCGCAACGGCGAAGGGCCGTGGGTGCCCTCGCTCCTCGGCTCGTACCTGGAGCGCGCGGCCGAGCGGGTGCTCGGCGGCACGAGGGCGGTCGCGGTCGAACCCGACCCGGTCACCGGTCTGGTCGAGGCCGCCGACCGACGCGCCCAGACCGAGCTCGCGGCGAGTCGGGCGCTCGGCCGCCGCGCCGGAGTCCGGTACCGGCCCGACGGGCGGCCGGAGATTGACGGGGGCACGGTGTCCGCGACCCACGGCGCGACTCTCACGATGGTCGTCACCGGCGCCGGGCGGATGTCCTGCGACGTCGAGGTCGTCGTGGAACGTGCCGCGCAGGACTGGGTCGGCCTGCTCGGCGAGCGGCAGATCGGCGTGTGCGACCTCGTCGCGACCGAGGCGGGCGAGTCTGCATCGACGGCCGCGACCCGGGTCTGGAGCGCGCTGGAATGCCTGCGCAAGGCCGGGATCACAACGCAGGCGCTCACCCTCGATCGGGTCGACCAGGAGGGCTGGGTGCTGCTGTCGGACGGCGACACCCGGATCGCGACCTGGGTGACCACCGTCAACGACGTTTCCGAGCCGGTGGTCTTCGCCGTCCTGTCGGGAGAGGAGAACTGACATGGCTGGGTACTACGAAATCCTCCACACGGTGGGCTTCGAGGAGACCAACCTCGTCGGCAACGTCTACTACGTGAACTACCTGCGCTGGCAGGGCCGCTGCCGGGAGATGTTCCTCAAGGAGAAGGCACCGCAGGTGCTCGCCGAGCTGCAGCGCGACCTGAAGCTGTTCACGCTGAAGGTGGAATGCGAGTTCTTCGCCGAGATCACCGCGTTCGACGAGCTGTCCGTGCGGATGCGGTTGGAGGAGCTGACCCAGACCCAGATCCAGTTCAGCTTCGACTATGTGAAGTTGTCCGACGGTCTGGAACACCTGGTGGCACGGGGCCGACAGCGGATCGCGTGCATGCGGGGACCCAACACCGACACGGCGCCGGCCAGGGTGCCCTCGGCGCTGCGGGACGCGCTCGTGCCGTACTCGGGCACCCCTCGGCCAACGCTCCCGGCGACCGAGCCGGCCGGCGCGAGGGACGCGCGTTGACCGGCGAGCGGCAGGAGCCACGCCTGCCGTCGACCGCACCGGCGGTGCCGTTGCTGCGGGGGAACGAACAGGAGACGTCCAAGCGTGCCCTGCGCGAGGTGATGGCCCAGTTCGCCACCGGGATCACGGTGCTCACGGCGCGCGGTGAGCGCGCGCACGGGATGACCGCCAACGCGTTCACCTCCGTGTCTCTCGACCCGCCGATGGTGCTGTGTTGCGTGGCCCGCACCGCGCGCATGCACGACGCGATCCTGGACGCGCGGAACTTCGGCGTCTCGGTGCTGAGCACCGAGCAGGAGGGCGTCGCGCGCTACTTCGCGAGCCGCGACCGACCAGCCGGCCTCGCGCAGTTCGACCGGGTGGACTGGTTCCCCGGGCGTCACACGGGTGTGCCGTTGATGACGGGTTCGCTGGCGTGGCTGGAGTGCGACCTTTCCGAGGTCTACGAGGGCGGCGACCACTCGATCTTCCTCGGCACGGTGCTGAGCGCGAGCCGAGGCGCCGGCCAGGCGCTGCTGTTCCTGCACGGCGGCTTCCATCATCACCACAGCACGTCCCCGGCACGTAGTGCCTGACCGATGACCCGAACCTGCGGGGAGATGGTTGATGATGCTGGTGTGCGTGACGGGCGGGACAGGGTACGTCGGCGCCCACTCGGTGGCGGCGATCCTCCGCGCCGGACACCAGGTCCGCCTGCTGGCGCGCGACGAGTCCGCTGTGGACCGCGCCATGACACCCCTCGGCATCCCGCCGGGCGATCTGGACGTGGCGGTCGGCGACGTTCTCGACGAGGCGTCGGTGGCGCGGGTGGTACGTGGCGCCGACGTGGTGCTGCACGCGGCGTCGGTGTACTCCTTCGACCCGAGACATCGCCGAGAGCTGTGTCGCACCAACGAGAACGGTACGGAACTGGTCCTCGCACAGGCCCGCGCGAGCGGTGTGCGGCGCACGGTGTACGTGTCGAGCGTCGCCGCCTTGTTCCCCTCTCCGCATGCTCCCCTGCACGCCGACTCCCCAGTGGGCAGGGCCCGCGAGAGCTACCTGGCCAGCAAGGCCGCCGCCGACCGGGTGGCACGCCGGCACCAGGCGGAGGGCGCGCCAGTCGCGATCACCTACCCACCGGCACTGCTCGGCCCGCACGATCCCAAACTCGGTGACGGGACCCGCCGGCTGCGTGACACGCTGCGTGGGCTGATGCCGCTCTGGCCGCTCGGTGGGTTCCCGCTCGGCGACGTGCGCGACACCGCCGCGCTGCACGCGTCGCTCGTCACCGGCGACGGTGCCGCCCGATACTTCGGTCCTGGCCACTACCTGACCACCCGCCGGTACCTGCACACGCTGCGAGAGGTCACCGGCCGGACCCTGCCTGCCGGGTACCTTCCGGCGCGCGTGATGCTGCCCGTCGGCGCGCTCGCCGGCCTCGTCCAACGGGTGTGGCCGTGGCACATCCCGGCCGAGTACGGCGCCATCTACACGTGTGCCTCGGCGACCAGAGTGGACGAGACCGCCGATACCAACGGCCTCGTGTCTCGTCCCACCGCCGAGACCTTCGCCGACACGGTCAGGTGGCTGCACCGCGCCGGTCACCTCACCGACCGGGCAGCCGGTCGGCTCGCCACGCGGAGCACGGTGGTCGGATGAGTTCCGCCGAGCACGATTTCGTGCCCCCCACCCCGCTGGTTCCGGTTCCAGGTCCACATCGGACCACACCGCCGGAGCCCGCCGCGATGCTGCGAACCAAGCGCAAGCCGGCGCCGCGTCGAAAGCACGGCAATATTCCACTGTAGACAGCCCGGAGTGAGCATGGACACCAGCCTGCACGAGCTCGGACAGCCGACGATGCGTGGCGTCCGGGTGCCGAACCAGATCGCCTACCGACACGTGCGTGAGAGCGTGACCGAGCTGCTGTCCACAAACGAGGTCGACGTGCGGGTCACCGTACCGTCATGTCCGCAGTGGACCATCCAGGACCTGCTCGGCCACCTCGTCAACGTGACCGCGCTCGCGATCGGACAGCTCAGTGGCTGGCCGGCGGCGCGAGCGACCCCACCGACGCACATGGACACCGTCGGCCTGCTCGACGAATGGGCCAGGCTCGGTACCACGGCCGACCAACTGATCGCCGACTGCGGCGGTCGGGCCGGCACCATCCTCGTGATGGACACGTTCACCCACGAGCTCGACCTCCGGTACGCACTGGGCGCCGACTTACCGGACGAACACAGCGCGTTCGCCGGCGCTTTCGAGGTACTGGCGACCGGCTTCGCCAACTCGGTGACCGCGCATCGTCTGCCAGCCGTGCGACTGTCCTCGGGCGACACTCAGTGGACCATCGGCCACGGTGAACCGACGGCCACCCTCACCGCCGACCGCTACGACCTCTACCGGTCACTCGCGGGCCGACGCACGCACGATCAAATCACCGCGCTGGACTGGGACCGCGACTCACATCGATGGCTGCCCGCATTCACGTGGGGTCCGTTCTGTCCACCGGAATCGCCCGTCGAGCCACTGATTCGCTGACCGTTGTCTCGGCAACTTGGAGGAGGCTCGCGCGATTGCCGAATGTCACGCGCTGATCAGTCTGCGCTCCGCAAGTGCCGGCCGCCACCGCCAACCTTGGTCGGACGGGATCCCATGAAGCTTCTCGCCCTGCTCCACAGCCCGGTAGCCACCGGCAGCGACACCACGATCCGGCGGATCGCCGCACATCTGCGAGACAGCGACCACTCCGTGTTGCTGGTGCCAGAACCCGAGGAGCCCGGTGAGTTGGCCAGAGTGGCCGAGAGACACCGGATCGACGCGTTGCTCGGCACCCACGCGCTCTTCAGCGGCAGGCCGTTCCTGGAGATCGGCCTGCCCTACGTCCTCATCCTCGGCGGCACCGATCTCAACGAGTACGCGCTCGAGCCCGAGTACCGGTCGCTGATGACCGAGGCCGTCGAACGCGCGGCCTGCCTGGTCGCCTTCAACGAGGACTTCGTGCGACGGTCCGGTGCGCTGTGGCCGCAGGTGGTGGACAAGGTGCACTACATCCCGCAGAGCGTGCACACCACTCCCTCGACATTCTCGCTGCGCAGGAGCCTGCGCCTGGAGCGGGATGCGAGGCTGCTCCTGTTGCCCTCCGGCCTGCGCCCGGTGAAGGATCCGCTGTTCCTGGTCGACTGCGTCAAGCAGTGGCACGAGGTGGATCCCCGGATCCGGCTCGTCATCAGCGGGCGGTCCTACGACCCGGACTACGAGGACATTCTCCTGCGCAGGATCGGATCCAGTCCGGCCGTGCGGTATGTCGGCGCGCTCACCCGCGACGACCTGCACGCCGCGATGCGGGAGGCGGACGCGGTGTTGAACACATCGCTCAGCGAGTGCAGCCCGAACTCGGTGCTCGAGGCAATGGACCTGGGCCGCCCGGTGATCGTCCGCGACATTCCCGGCAACACCTGCCTGGTCGAGCACGAAGTCACCGGACTGGTATTCGACCGCCCGGACGACTTCCGTGCGCAGGGGATGCGTCTTCTGGACGACGAGCTACTCGCCCAGCGGGTCAGGCGGCAGGGGCGGCAGTTCGTACGCCGGTCGCATGGCCTCGAGGCCGAGCGTGCCGCCTATGCCGGACTGTTCCGGGACTTGCTCGAGGAGCTGCCCTCGGAGGTCGACGTCGAGTCCCGCGACCGGCTGATCCGGGTAGGCGGGGTCCACCTGTGCGTACAGACGTTCGGCGGTCCCGAGGACCCCGCCGTGCTGCTCATCGCCGGGACGTCCGCGTCGATGCTCTCCTGGGAGACCGAGTTCTGCGAACGCCTCGCGGCCGGGTCGCGGTTCGTGATCCGCTACGACCACCGCGACACCGGCCGGTCGGTCAACTATCGGCCGGGCGAACCACCATATGAGCTCCGTGACCTGGCCGCCGATGCCATCGGCATACTCGACGGCCTCGGCATCACCCGCGCCCATCTCGTCGGTATCTCCATGGGTGGCATGATCGCCCAGCTGGCCGCCCTGGGTCACGAGGAGAGAGTCGCCTCCATCGCGCTGCTCTCGACCAGCCCCGGCGGTCCGGGCCCGGACAACCCGGACCTTCCGTCCGCGTCGCTACGCGTGCGCGTCGAGCTCGACGACATTCCGCTGCCCGACTGGGACGACCGCGGCGAGGTGATCGACTATCTCGTCGCCTCGGACCGCGTGCTGGCCAGCCGCTCCCGCGATTTCGACGAGGTGGCCAGGCGGCGGCTCGCGGGTCGGATCGTCGACCGCGCACCCGAGGTGCTGCCGTCGACGGCGAACCACCTCACCATGGAGTGGGGACAACCGTGGCGACAGCGGCTCGCCGACGTGCGCGTGCCGACCCTGGTCATCCACGGCGGCCAGGATCCGATCTACCCCATCGCCCACGCGCACGCGCTGGTGTCCGCGATCCCCGACGCCACCCTGCAGGTCCTGGAGCAAGCCGGTCACGAGTTGGCCCGCGCCGACTGGGAGACGGTGACCACAGCGCTGCTGCGGCACACAGCCGGAACCGAACGATGGAGCGACCGTGCAACCACACCCCTGTGACTGCAGCCCGATGTGCGTGCTGCGGGGGACCAACCCGATACGAATCCGGCCGACCCGCTCGGGCGGCGCGACATTCGTCGCCGCGTCGGCGTACCGGCGGGCCGAGCAGGTCAGCGCGGACTTCGCCCGACGGATCGCCGGGTACGTGGTCCTCGCCCACGACCCCGCGGTGCCGGTCGCGGCCGCCGACTACTGGACGCACAGCGCCCCCTTCTACCGCGCGGTTGTCGAGCAGATCGAGGACACCGTCGCGAACGACCTGGCGTATCGGCGACTCGTCGCGAATCCCACCGACACCAACGCCGAGCGACATTTCCAGGCGCGGTTGACCGATCTGCTCGCTCGCGATCCCTCCTTGGTCGAAATGATGCGCCGGCGGGTGGATGCCGCCGACGACAACGTCTACATCAACTACTTTCACGGCGAGTCGTACCAGCCGGCCGCAGCGCCGACCGACGTCGACCGGTTGACGGAGATCGCCGGTGGCAGGCGTGCGCGCCCGACGGGCACCGGCGACGAGATCCTCGTCGTGATCCCGGTGTCCGACCGGGACGGGACCGGACGGATCCGCAACCTGATGGCCTGCCTGCTCGCGTTGCGCGACCAGTCGTTCCCGGCGGAGCGGTACCGGGTCACCGTGGTCGAGTTCGACGAGCGCCCGAGATGGCGCGGGATCATCGAGCCACAGGTCGACCATTACCTGCATGTCAAGGGCCACGGCCTGTTCAACAAGTCGTGGACGCTCAACGTCGGTGCGCGCCGAACGCCCGGGAGGGCACGGACGCTGTGCCTGCTCGACGCGGACATCCTCGTGGACCGGCATTTCCTGGAGCGCAACCATGCCCGGTTCGCCGACCCCGACCACGACGCGCACCTCCCCCATACCGAGATGCTTTCGCTGGACCAACCGTCGAGCGACCTGATGATCGAGGAGCGATGCGGAGCGGGCGCGGGGCAGGCGTCGCTCGGCTACGCCCGCGGGCTGCTGCTACGTGACGTTCCGGGTGCCTGCCTGTGGACCCGGCCGGAGATCTTCCATCGTATCGGCGGGTTCGACGAGCGCTACCGCGGCTGGGGTGGTGAGGACGAGGACATGCTCTACCGGATCACCGCGGCGGGCTCGGTCACGCAGTACGACGACGTGTTCCTGCACCTGGCGCATCGCCGGCCGGCGATGCGCCGAGCGGACGGCGAACCATTCAACGGTCATGTGCCGCCGGGCACCTGGACCGGCGAGCTGGGCTACGGCGACCCGAGCAGGCCCGCACAGGTCGGCGCGGCTGAGGCGATCGGTGAGTAACCATCCCGCGGTGGCCTCGCGGCAGCCGGGTTGGCGGCGGCATCGGGCCGCCATCTCCGTGATCTTCTTGCTCGTCGGGATCATGCTCGGCACCTGGTTCACGCGCATTCCGCAACTGCGCACCGACCTCGGCCTCGACTACGGGAGCCTGGGCGTGGTGCTGCTCGCCCAGACGGTCGGCGTGATCATCGCGATGCAGGTGGCCGGCCACCTCGCCACCCATCTGGACAGCCGCTCGGTCATCCGGTCGACCGCCCCACTCCTGCCGTGGTTCCTGCCCTTGGTGGCGATGATGCCCGGCGCCGTTCCCGCCGGCCTCGGGATGCTGGGGTGGGGCATGGTCGCCGGGCTTCTCGACGTGGCGATGAACGCGCAGGGAGTGGAGTTGGAGCGGATCGGGCGCCGCCCCGTCCTGAGCAGTCTGCACGCGGTGTGGGGCGTGGGCGCGTTGCTGGGTTCGCTCGGGACCGTCGTCGCCGGTCGAGCGGGATGGTCGCTGGGCACCCACTTCGTGGTGGTCGCGATCGCGCTCACCACCCTCGCGGTGGCCGGCGGCCGGCACCTGCACGCCACGGTGAACGGCGGCGCGCCGGACACGCGACAGCGGACGAGGATGGGGATCTTCGCCGGGTGGACACGCGCCATCGTCGTGCTCGGCGCTCTCGGCGCGGCGGTAGCACTGTGCGAGGGCGCCGTCTCGAGTTGGAGCGGTGTGTTCCTGCGAGATCAACGTGGCGCGGCGACGAACATCGCGTCGTTGGCCTATTTCGCCTTCATCGTGGCCCAGACCGGCACGCGCATGGTCGGCGACCGGGTGCTCCGTCGGTTCGGGGCCGTCGCACTTGTCCGGTTGAGCATGGTGGTCACGGCCGCGGGCGTGCTGCTGGCCGTCAGCATCCCGAATGCGTGGTCCGGCATCGCGGGCTTCGCGATGCAAGGGTGCGGGCTCGCGGTGGCGATACCGATCATCGCCAGCGCGGTCGGACACGGCTCGACGTCGAGCACGAGCCTGGCGATCGCCCGGTACAGCACGCTGCACCAAGCCGGTGTGTTGGCCGGTCCCCCACTGCTCGGCTGGCTGGCGCAGGCATTCGGTGTCGGCACGGCGTTGACGCTGTTGGTGGTCCCGCTGGGCATCATCGCCGTGCTCGCGGTGGCCACGGCTCCCGCGACCAGCAGGCCACACCCTGAGGTGGCAGCGGCCGCGGAGCCCCGCACCTGACCGAGCGTGCGTTCGATGTGGATGGCAGGCCGGGCCCACCGCCGTTCGCGCGGAGAACGCCTTCGCGTCAGCTCGCCCTCGGGAACCTGCGCCGGGAAGGCAACCGTCCCATGTAGAAGGTGAGGTCGTCGATCGCGCGGGAAAGTTCGCCCAGGTCCGCCGCGACCAGCGCCTGCGGGCCGTCGCACAAGGCGACATCCGGCTGCGGGTGCACGTCGACGATCAACCCGTCCGCGCCGGCCACGATGCCGGCCCGGGCGAGCGGCAACACCAGGTCCCGGCGGCCACCCGAGTGGGACGGGTCGACGATCACCGGTAGGTGCGACAGCCGCTGCGCCACCGGTACCGCGGAGACGTCGAGGGTGTTGCGGGTCGCGGTCTCGAAGGTGCGGATCCCGCGCTCGCACAGCACGATGCCGAGATTGCCGCGCTGCGCGATGTACTCGGCGGCCATCAGCCACTCCTCGATGGTGGCGTTCATCCCGCGCTTGAGCATGACCGGCTTGCCGACCGCGCCGACGGCCTGCAGCAACGCGAAGTTCTGCATGTTCCGGGTACCGACCTGGAGCATGTCGGCGTACTCGGCGACCAGGTCGACCTCGTGCGCGCCGACCACCTCGGTAACGATCGGTAGCCCGGTCTCCTCGCGCACGTTGGCGAGCATCTTCAGTCCGGCTTCGCCAAGGCCCTGAAAGGAGTAGGGCGAGGTGCGGGGTTTGAACGCGCCGCCGCGCAACAGCGTGGCCCCGGCCGCCTGTGCCATCCGCGCGGCGGCGAGCGTCTGCTCGGGCGTCTCCACCGCGCATGGCCCGGCGATCAGCGTGACGGTGCCGGGACCGATGGGCACGCCACGCACGTGCACCACCGACCGGTCGGGGTGGTGCTCGCGGCTCACCAGCTTGTAACTGGTGGAGATGCGGGTGACGTTGCCGACGCCGCGCATCGCGGACAGGTTCAACCCGGCGAACACGTCCACGTCACCGATCAGGCCGATGATGGTTCGGCTCACGCCCCGGCTCACGAACGCCTCGCCGCCTGCGGCCTCCACGCGGGTGACGACGGCCGTCACGTCCGACGGTCCGGCATCCGGCGCCATCACAATGACCACGGTTCCTCCTCATTTCGGGCGCTGGCGTCAGGCCGCCAGGTCGGGTCGCAGTCGGGCGGCGCCGCGCAGGTATACATGGCGGATCGCCGACCGCGGCCGATCGGTCTGGACATGCGCGAGCAGCCGGATCACCCGTTCCATCGCGCGGGGCACGGCGATCTCGGTCGCGCACAGCAGGGGCACGTCGGTCAGGCCGAGGTCGCGGGCTGCGCTGGCGGGGAAGCCGCTGGCCAGGTCCGGCGTCACCGTGAACACGATGCTGATGAGGTCTTCGACGTCGAGTTCGTTGCGGCGCATGACCTCGGCGACGAGCTCGCCGGTGCCGGCGGCGATGAAGGTGGGGTCGTCCCGGTCCACCTGGATCGCGCCGCGTACGGCTCGGACCGCCGTCCCGCCCGGTTGCATCACGCCCGTAGTCCTCTTGCCAAGGGATATCGGTCCGCCCCAGCATGACCGGTTGAGGCTCTCGCTGTCTTATCCGCCGATGCCGGCTTGCCGGCGCGGGACACCAGGGGTCGCATTCCGGAAGATGCGTCTCGGCCGGGCCGGTTGCGAGCATGGCGAGGTGAAGACTCCGGGAATATTCATCAAAGGGACGGGCGTCTATCTGCCGGACAAGGTGACCAGCGAATGGGCTGTCGAACAGGGCTTGTACAGCGCCGAGGAAATTGAGCTGCACGGACTGACGTCGACCTCGGTTGCCGGCGACACACCCGCCCCCGAGATGGCGCTGCGGGCGGCGGAGCGCGCACTCAAGCGTTGTCGGCAGGACGGCACCGACCTGTCCCTGCTGCTGTATGCCAGCACCTGGCATCAGGGTCCCGAAGGCTGGCTCGCTCACTCGTATCTGCAGCATCACCTGGTGGGCGGGGATGTCCCGGCCACCGAGATCCGGCAGGGGTGCAACGGGATGTTCACCTCGCTGGAACTGGCGGTCTGTCACCTGCGTGCCGAGCCGCAGCGGCAGGCCGCGCTGCTGGTGGCCGCCGACAACTACGGCACTCCCATGGTGAACCGCTGGCGGATGGGCGGCGGATACATCGGCGGTGACGCCGGCAGCGCGGTGGTTCTCGCCAAGGACTCGGGATTCGCCCGGTTGCTTTCGGTCGCCTCCACCACGGTGGACGAGGCCGAGGAGATGCACCGTGGCGACGAGCCACTCTTCCCGCCCGGCATCACCGTCGGGCGCGGCCTGGACTTCACCACCAGGAACCAGGAGTTCCAGCGCCACGCCAGGCGCCGGACCGCCGGTACCGCACCGCTCTTCAAGGTCCATCAGCGGACCATTTCCATCGTCGAGACCGTGCTGGCCGAGGCGGACCTGGAGATCGCCGACATCGCCCGCGTCGCATTCATGAACTATTCCCGCGAGATCGTGGAACAGCGCTGCATGGCCGCACTCGGCCTGCCGATGTCACGTTCCACCTGGGACATCGGCGCGACCATCGGCCATTGCGGCGCCAGTGACCAGTTCATCGCCCTCGACCACCTGATCGGCACTGGGGGGCTCCGCCCGGGCGACCACATGTTGATGCTGGGCGTGAGTCCTGGCGTCACGCTGGCGGCCGCCGTTGTCCAGATTGTCGACGTCCCCCCGTGGGTCAGCTGACCGAAGGAGACCGCATTGTCGAACGGCGTGGAACCCATTGCGGTGGTGGGAATCGGCTGCCGCCTCCCCGGCGAGGTCAACTCGCCAGCTGGATTCTGGGATCTGCTCGCCGCCGGCCGGGAAACCACCGGTCCGGCTCCGGAAGAACGCTGGCAGTGGTACCGCGACCTCAGCCCGGAGCATGACTCGGCGCTGCAGCGGGTGGTCGGATCCGGCAGTTTCCTGTCCGACATCGGCGCCTTCGACGCCGAGTTCTTCGGGCTTTCGCCCCGTGAGGCCGAGCTGATGGACCCGCAGCAGCGGATCCTCCTCGAGACGGCCTGGGAGGCGCTCGAGCACGCCGGCCTCCCGCCCCGTGACCTCGCCGGGAGCGACACCGGAGTCTACGTAGGGGTCTGCACCGGCGACTACGGACGCCGTCTGCTGGAGGACCTACCCAGCATCGATGCGTGGAGCGGGATCGGCGCGGCCACGTGTGCCCTGGCCAACCGCATCTCCTACGCGCTCGATCTGCGCGGCCCGAGCCTGGTGACGGACACGGCCTGCTCCGCCTCGCTCGTGGCGCTGCATCTGGCTTGCCAGAGCCTGCGCGCCGGGGAGAGCACCGTGGCGATCGCGGCTGGGGTGAACCTGATCGTGTCGCCTGGCGAGACCCTCAGCCTTGACGCTGCCGGTGCGCTGTCCCCCGATGGCCGCTGCAAACCGTTCGACGCGGCCGCGGACGGCTATGGGCGCAGCGAGGGATGTGGCGTGCTCGTCCTCAAGCGGTTGCCGGACGCCCAGCGCGACGGTGACCGGATCCTCGCGCTGGTGCGCGGCAGCGCGGTGAACCAGGACGGTCGAACGAACGGGATCATGGCGCCGAGCGGACCGGCTCAGGAACATGTCATGAGGCGAGCGTGCGAGCAAGCCGCGGTCGACCCCGCGACGGTCGACTACGTCGAGGCGCACGGCACCGGCACCCGGCTCGGTGACCCCCTCGAGGCCGCCGCGCTGAGCGCCGTCTACGGCGCGGGACGGGCCGCCGACGAGCCGTGCCTGCTCGGCTCGGTCAAGTCGAACATCGGTCACCTGGAAGGCGCGGCCGGCGTGGCCGGCGTCATCAAGGCCGTGCTGGCCTTGGACAAGGCCGAGATCCCGGCGAGCTTGCTCTCCCGGCTGAACCCCGACATCGAGTGGGTCCACAACGGGATGCGCGTCGCGACCGAGCGGACGAGCTGGCCGGAGCGTGCGCATCCGCGCCGGGCCACCGTCTCCGGCTTCGGCTACGGCGGGACCGTCGCCCACATCCTGCTCGAACAGGCGCCCGTCACCGAGCCGGTGCGGCCCGGCCCCGACGACGCCCACCGCCTGTTCCCGCTGTCGGCCGGGTCGCCGACCGCGCTGCACCGCTACGCGGGCCGGCTGGCCGACTGGCTGGGCGGAGCCGGAGCCCAGGCCCCGCTCGGCTCCGTCGGTCACACGCTGGCGCACCGACGCTCGCCGCTGGCACACCGGGCCGTCGTCGCGGCGGCGGGCGGGGATGACCTGCGGGCGAAACTGCGCCATCTCGCCGACGGCGGTCCGACCGAAGGACTGGTCACCGGGGCGCACTTTCCCGGCGAGGGCCCCGGGCCGGTCTGGGTGTTCTCCGGGCACGGCTCGCAGTGGCCGGGGATGGGACGCGAGCTGCTGAAGTCGGAGCCGGCGTTCGCGGCCGTGATCGACGAGCTGACCCCCGTCTTCACCGAGGAGATCGGTTTCTCCCCGCGCCAGGCACTCGTGGACGGTGACTTCGACGGCGTCGACCGCATCCAGACGATGATCTTCGCCATGCAGGTCGGTCTGGCGGCGGTCTGGCGGTCCTACGGCGGCGCCCCGAGCGCGGTGATCGGCCATTCGGTCGGCGAGATCGCGGCGGCCGTGTCCTGCGGGGCGCTGAGCCTGCCCGACGGCGCCCGGCTGATCTGCCGGCGGTCGCTGCTGCTTCGCCGGGTGGCGGGCAAGGGTGCCATGGCCATGGTGGGCATGCCCTTCGCCGAGGTGGAACGTCGGTTGGCGGACCGCGCCGACATCGTCGCGGCGATCTCGTCGTCACCTCATTCGACGGTCGTCTCCGGTGATCCCGCCGCGGTCCGGGAGGTCGCCGGCGAGTGGGAAGGCGCGGGCCTCATGGTCCGGCAGGTGGCTTCGGACGTCGCCTTCCACAGTCCGCAGATGGATCAGTTGCTGACCGAGCTCGCCGCCGCGGCGGCGGACCTCACGCCCCACCCACCGGATGTGCCGATGTACCGCACGGCCGTCGCGGATCCGCGATCGGCCCGCTCGCTCGACGGAACCTACTGGGCCGAGAACCTGCGCGCACCCGTCCGGCTGACCTCGGCCGTCGCCGCGGCCGTCGAGGACGGCCACCGGGCGTTCCTGGAGATCTCCCCGCATCCGGTGGTGGCCCATTCGATCAACGAGTGCCTCACCGATCAGGACGAGGCGGAGGTGTTCGTCGGCTGGACCCTGCGCCGGGACCGCCCGGAGGACGAGACGCTGCTCGAGGCGATCGCGGCCGCGCACTGCAACGGCCTCGCCGTCGACTGGTCGCGCCTGCAACCTGCCGGAGATCTGGTGGCGCTGCCCACCCGCACGTGGGAGCACCGCAGTCACTGGCGCGAGCCCGAGTCGCGTACCCCCGGCATGGCACGCCGCCACGACGTGCGCTCCCACACGTTGCTCGGATCTCCGACGGCCATCGCCGGAACGGAGCTGCGGGTCTGGCACACGAGCCTGGACGACGCGAACCGCCCGTACCCGGGCAGCCATGCGCTCAACGAGACGGAGATCGTCCCCGCGGCGGTGTTCGTCGCCACCTTCATGGACGCCCGGCCGGCCGAAAGCGACACGGCACTCACCGAGGTCACCATGAGTCGGCCACTCATGACCGCCGAGTTGCGCGACGTCCAGGTCGTGCGGGACGGCGAACAACTGAGGTTGGCGTCCCGAGCGGCGGACGACGACGGGGACTGGACGATCCACGCGACCGCGACGGTTCCCGCCGCGGTGTCCTCGCCCGCCCTCGGTGGCCCGCTCGCGGTCGGCCGGAGCTGGCAGACGCTGGATCCCGGCTTCGTCCAGCAGCGGCTGGCGAGTGTCGGCGTCCCCGAGACCGGCTTCGACTGGACCGTCGAGGAACTGCGCAGTGGCGGCGCGGGCATTCTGCGCGCCGGGGTGCGCCTCAAGGGGCCGGTGCGGACCTGGGCCCCGGCGCTGGACGCCGTCATGTCCGTGGCCCCGTGCGCCTTCCCTGGGCAGGCGGCGCTGCGCATGATCGTTCACGCGGACCAGATCGCGGTGACCGGAGAGCCGCCGGAGACGGTCGTCATCGACGCGGTCGTCGACGAGTCCGATGAGGACACCGTCCACATCAGGCTCGCCGATGCCGAGGACCGCGTGGTCGCCGAGCTCATCGGGTTGAGGTATCCCGTCATCGGACGGTTGGGCGATGACGATTCGGGCACCTCCACCGAGATCGCCGAGGCCGCGGCCGAGGCATGGTACGCGGAACTGCCGCCCGAGCAGCTGAGAGAGCGAGTTCTGGAAGAGGTCGGCGCACAGATCGAAGCCGAGATGAAGCTGCCGGCAGGGCAGCTGAACCCTCGGCGGCCACTCCTGGACCAAGGTCTGGACTCGGTGCTGACGGTGGCGGTCCGGCGGCGCTTGGGGAAGCGGTTCGGTTACGAGCTCCCCGCGACGCTGATCTGGCAACAGCCCACCGTCGCCGCGATCGCCGACCACCTTACGAAACTCATCACAGGGTGACAACGCTTCGGGAGAATAATGAGAATTCAGGTCGCCTTGAACGACGAGCTCCAGGACTACATCGCGGACGTCTCGCTGCGCGAGCCCGATCTGCTCCGGGAACTCCGTGCGGAGACCGCCAAGCTTCCGTGGCACCTCATGCAGGTTCCACCGGAACAAGGCCAGTTCCTGAGCACTCTGGTCAAGGCGGTTCGCGCCAAGCGCGTTCTCGAGGTGGGCGTGTTCACGGGATACAGCCTGCTGTCCACCGCACTCGCACTCCCCGCCGGGGGTGCGGTCGTCGCCCTGGAGATCAATCCCGAATGGAGCGCGATCGCGCTCGACTACTGCAAGCGCGCGGGCGTGGCCGACATGGTCGATCTGCGCGTCGGGGACGCCACGCGCTCCCTTGCCGCATTGGTCGCGGAGGACGGAGCGGTCGGCTCGTTCGACTTCGTGTTCATCGACGCCAACAAGGAGGGCTATCAGACCTACTACGAGGCGGCCCTGACGCTACTCAGGCCGGGCGGACTGATCGTGATCGACAACGTGCTGTGGCACGGGACCGTCGTCAACCCGTCGGCCCCCGCCATCGAGACCCGGGTCCTGCGTGAGTTCAACGAACGGCTGCGCCACGACGAGCGCGTCGACTTCAGCCTGCTCCCTGTCGCGGACGGAATGACGTTGGCGGTCAAACGCTGATCACAGGATGAATCGAGGGAGAGAATCTTGAGTCCGACCAAGATGGTATCGCGCGCCGAATGGGTGGCCGCCCGCGAGGAGCTCTATGCCAAGGAGGTGGAACTTCTTGCCGCGCGGGACGCGGTGAGCGCGCAGCGCCGCGAGCTTCCATGGGTGGAGGTCGACAAGGAGTACGTGTTCGAGACGCCGGATGGCAAGGCCGGCCTCCTTGACCTGTTCGACGGTCGCCGCCAGCTGATCGTCTACCACTTCATGGTGCCGCGCGAGACCGGGGAGTTCTGCACGTCCTGCTCGTTCTGGATCGACAACATCGGCCATCTGGCGCATTTCCACGCCCGTGACACCACGCTGGTCATCGACTGCCCGGTGCCCCTGGAGATGATCCAGGCGTTCAAGGAGCGGATGGGCTGGACCATTCCGTGGGTCTCCTCGAAAGAGACCAGCTTCTACGACGACTTCTACGTCAAGCTCGGCGACGCCGACCCGATCCAGCCGGGCATCAGCGTGTTCGCTCGCGATGGCGATCGGGTCTTCCACACCTACTCGACGTTGCAGTTCGGCGGCGAGCTGCTGAACGGGACCTACCACTACCTTGACCTGACCCCACTCGGCCGGCAGGAGGACGGCCTGGGTTTCAAGCACGAATGGGTGCGCTACCACGACGAGTACGACGCCTGACCGACCCACCACGAAGCGACGCCGACGTTCGTCGGCGTCGCTTCGTGGTGGGTCGTGGCGGCTGGCGCACGGGCGAGATCCACGTGGGCACGCACCAATACGCCGGCCGAGCACCTGAATGCGCGGCCGGCGTGTCGTGTTCCGGCTACCCTCGTCGCTGCGTCCGCTCGGCCTTGGACTCCGCCAAGGGGGCGCGCAGCGTTCCGAGGTAGGGGTACCACAGGTGGTCCGGGTTGTTCTCCACCCCGGTCACGATCTCCCGCATCGTACGTAGCACCTCGGGCTCTTCCTCGTCGTACACGTCGCCCTGCAGCATCTTGAGCAGATCGATGCGGTACCGCGGATCCTGGACGAAGATCGGGAAGAGGACGTTGAGGCGGTAGTAGATCGAGATGAACTCGTACCAGTACGAGACCGCCCGCTTGAGCTTGCGTTCGTAGTTGGCGAACGCGGGCCGGGAGAAGGTCTCGCCCGCCTTGTGCGCCGCGATGATGTCCTTGCAGACGAGTCTGGCGCTGTTCAGCGCCACGCTGACGCCGCTGGAGAAGATCGGGTCGACGAAGCGAGCCGCGTCTCCGATCAGCACGAACCTGTCCCCGCAGATCTCGCGCATCGCGTAGCTGTAGTCACCCTCGGTCTTCAGCGGCCGCAGCTGCTTCGCCTGCTTCATGGCGTCGAACAGCTCCGGGCGGCTGGCCACGAAGTCCCAGAAGAACGACTCACGATCCGAGCCCGCCGAGGCGAAGCGCTCCTTCTGGGTCACGACACCGACGCTGGTGATGGTGTCGGTGATGGGGATCTGCCAGACCCAGGTGTCCTTGATGGGCAGGAAGTGGACGTAGATGTAGTCGGCCTTCTCTGGGCTGGGCGCCAGTTCCTGTCGGTCCAGGCCCTCGAACCACGTGTGCAGGGCGTACTGCTTGAAGACCGGGTCGGCCACCTTCAGCTTGAGCTGTTTGCCGAGCATCGTGTGCCGGCCGGAGGCGTCCACCACCATCCGTGCCGTGAGGTCGAGCTGCTTGCCGCCCAACCGGCAGGTCACGGTCACCAGCTCCGGGTCATCGAGGTCGACCTTGAGCACCCGGACCCCGCTGAAGACCTTGGCCCCCTGTTCCTCGGCATGCTTGAGCAGGATCAGATCGAACTTGGCCCGGTCGACGTGATAAGTGTGGTCGCGGTCGACGCCGGGCTGGTCCCGCTCGACGAACATCACATCGGCGGCGCCGAAGTCGTGGTCGAAGCCGTTCAGCCCCGAAATGTCGTGCGTCCCCGCGGCCGACCACGCTGCGCCATACTTCTTCGGGAATCCCGCCGCGTCGATCTTGCCGAGGACGCCGATCTCCTCCAGCACCGGCGTGGTCGCCGGCACGAGTGACTCACCGACATGCGCCCGCGGGAACAACTCGCTCTCGAAGACCGCCACGGAAAGGCCGGCCTGGGCGAGGTAGGAGGCGGCGGTCGAGCCGGCCGGCCCGCCGCCGATTATCGCGACGTCGAAATCAGGAGTCATGCCGCACTCCACCGTCCTCAGCCTCCGTAATGAGCGACTGGACCATCGCCGCGATGCCCACGACGTCCTGGAAATTCCGGTATTCGATCATCAGGGGCGGCACCGTGGCTCCCAGTTCGTCTCGGATGAAGTTCAGCAGCCTCGCCGTGCGCAACGAATCGAGCACACCCAGTTCGAAGAGCCGGCTGGTCCCGGTTATGTCGTCTGTCATGTCGTCAGGCCGGAGGTTCTCCTGGATGAACTTGAGCAGCCTGAAGGTCACGTCGTCCTGGAACATTCCATCGCCTTCTTCCGAGACACCTCGACCGGATCATGGTCACATCCGGTTTCGGCGTGCCGCATCTCTTGGCGTGCCAAGGGATTCAGCTGGTGGCGGCCGTGATGGCGGGGTAGCGACGTGCGGTCGGGTGCTGGTGGTCCTCGCGGTACACGACCTCGCGGGGGCGAGCGCGCCGGTGGACACGGAGCGCAACACCGGAGATGCCGCACCGACACGCCGGCGGCAGTCTGAGGGTCGTGGCTGGGCGCGGGCCTGCGGGAATTCTCGTTCAGCCGGCCATCGGAAACCAAACTGATTGGACGAGCCAGATGGTTTCTCGTTGCATTCAGCGGCATTTCGCCGCGCAGGTCGCGCTGACCCCGGATGCGCCCGCGGTCGTCTGTGGCGAGGTCCGGTTGAGCTACCGGGAGCTCGATGAGCGGGCCAACCACCTCGCGCACCGGCTCCGCGAGCGCGGAGCGGGTCCCGAGGTCCCGGTCGCGGTGCTGATGGAGCGCTCCGCCGACCTGGTCGTCGCGACCTTGGCCGTGCTGAAGACCGGGTCCTACTACTTGCCGCTGCACACGGCCTATCCGCCGGAGCGGCTCCAATGGCTCGTCGACCAGGCCGGTGCACCGGTGCTCGTGACGGACGAGGCCACGCACGAACGCGGCACGCCGCGGGGCTGTCAGGTCGTCGTCGCCGACGCCGACCCGGATGCGACGACGCCGCCGGTGTCCGATCCGGCGATCGAGAACCACCCCGAGCACATCGCGTACCTCATGTACACGTCGGGCTCGACCGGCGAGCCCAAGGGAGTCGCGGTCACCCATCGGGACGCGCTCGGCCTGGCGCTGGACCAGTGCTGGGACAGCGGGGCGCACGAGCGGGTGCTGATGGTCGCCCCCTACGCCTTCGGCATGTCCACCTACGAGCTGTGGGTGCCGCTGCTGCGCGGTGGGGTGATCATCATGCCGCCGGCCGGCGAGATCGAGGTCGGCACGATCCGGCGGCTCATCGTCGAGGAGGACGTCACCGTCGTCCACCTGACCGCCGGGCTCTTCCGGGTTTTCGCGGAGGAGGCGCCGGAGGCACTCGCGCCCCTGCGCGAGGTGATGACCGGGGGCGACGTGATCTCCCCGACGGCCGTGGCCCGGGTGCTGGAGGCATGCCCCGGTATCTCGCTGCGGGCGATGTACGGCCAGACCGAGACGACGCTGTTCACGACGACCTGGCAGATCGCCGCCCCGTACGAGCCCGACACGACCGTGCCCATCGGCCGGGCGATGGACAACATGCGGGTCTACATCCTCGACAAGCGGCTGCGTCCGGTGGCGGCCGGCCTGGAGGGTGAGCTGTACGTGGCCGGTACCGGGGTGGCCCGCGGTTACCTCGGCCGCCCGGACCTGACCGCCGAGCGTTTCGTCCCTGACCCGTTCACCGGATCGGGTGAGCGGATGTACCGGACGGGTGATCTTGCCCGCTGGACTCCCGCCGGCCTGGTGGACTTCATCGGCCGCGCCGACGGCCAGGTGAAGATCCGGGGTTTCCGGGTCGAGCTCGCCGAGGTGGAGGCCGTGCTGGCCCGGTACCCGGGAGTGGCCCACGTCGCGGTCGTGGCGCATGACCTGGAACCCGGCGACAAGCGGCTGGCCGCCCACGTGGTTCCCGAGTCCGACCGCTTCGATGCCGTCGCGTTGCGTGACTACGCGGCCGACCTGCTGCCCGATTACATGGTCCCGGCGGCCATCGCCGTGCTGGACTCGCTACCGCTGACCGCCAACGGAAAGCTGGACCGCCGGGCTCTCCCCATGCCGATGTTCGGGAACGCCGCGGACTACGAGGCGCCGCGCACGCCGACCGAGGAGGCGCTGTGCGCGATGTTCGCCGACGTGTTCGGCGTGTCGCAGGTGGGCGTCGACGACAGCTTCTACGACCTGTCCGGCCAGTCGATGCAGGTGATCCGCCTGATCGCGCGGGTGGAGCAGGAACTCGGGCCGCGCCTGGAGGTAATCGAGGTCTACGACTACCCCACCCCCGCCCAGCTGGCCGAGCGCGTCGACAGGGCGGCGGACAACCGGGCCGCGTGAGCGTCCGCGGCCGCGAAAGGAACTAGGACGAGCCGATGAACCCCTTTGACGACGAGACCAGCACCTTCAAGGTCGTGGTCAATACCGAGGGCCAGCATTCGCTCTGGCCGGACTTCGCCGCGGTGCCGCCCGGGTGGACGGTCGCGTACGGCTCGGCCGGGCGCGACGCGTGCCTCGAGTACGTCCGCACGCACTGGACCGATCTGCGGCCGCGCAGCCTCGTGGCCCACATGGAAGGGTGACCTCGCGCATGCGGCCATTCGACGAGATGAGCGTGGACCACGTCGGGTTCTACGTCGACGACCTCGCCGCCCAGACGACCACGCTCGTCGACAGTTTCGGCTTCACCGTCAGTGGGCAGGCCGACATCTCCGGCGAGGCGCGCTCGGTGGGGCTCGGCCGGAGCGAGATCCGGCTACTGCTCACCGAGCCGGTGGCGAGCGACCACCCCGGCTCCGCGTACCTGGAGAACCACGGCTTCGGCGCCGCCGACATCGCGTTCGGTGTCGCGGACGCCGCCGACGCGTACCACGAGGCCGTGCAGCAGGGCGCCCGCCCGGTGTCGGGGCCGGCCGCGCACGACGGCGTCGTGACCGCCACGGTCATGGGCTTCGGCGATGTGGTGCATACGTTCGTGGAGCGTTCCGGTGATACGGACGGGCAGGCCTTTCCCTGGCTGAGCCCGGTGGCCGAGGCCACCGCGGGCCGGGACACCGGCCTTTCCGGCGTCGACCATTTCGCCATCTGCGTGGAGGCCGGCCAGCTGGACCCGATGGTCGAGTTCTACGAAAGAGTCTTCGACTTCGAGACGATTTTCACCGAGCGCATCGTGGTCGGCGCCCAGGCGATGGACTCAAAGGTGGTGCAGAGCGCGTCCGGCGCGGTGACGTTCACCATTCTCGAGCCGGACGTCTCGCACGTTCCCGGCCAGATAGACCAGTTCCTGAAGAACCACGGCGGCAGCGGTGTCCAGCACGTCGCCTTCATCACCGATGACATCGTGCGGTCGGTGGACTCGATCAGCGCTCAGGGCGTGGCGTTCCTCAGCACTCCGGACAGCTACTACACCATGCTCGGTGAGCGGCTGGAGCCGGCCGGGCACTCGCTGGAGGATCTGCAAAGGCTCGACATCCTGGCCGACGAGGACCAGGACGGGCAGCTCTTCCAGATTTTCGCCCGGTCCACGCACCCGCGGAAGACCTTCTTCTTCGAAGTCATCGAGCGGGTGGGGGCACGCACCTTCGGCGGCGGAAACATCAAGGCACTGTACGAGGCCGTAGAAGTTCAACGCAGTAAGGACGGCGATGTCTGACACCGCGATTCCGCTCTCCTTCACGCAGGAGTTCCTGTGTATGTTCGGGGACGGCGGCGAAACTGGCCCCTTCGGTCCCAGGTACCACGGCGTCCGCGGCTGGCGTCTGCGTGGCGCCCTCAAGGTCGACGCGTTGCGCGGGGCCCTGGAGGACGTGGCCGCGCGCCATGAGGCTTTGCACACGGCGATCGTCCAGGAGGGCGATGAGCGGTACCAGGAGATCCTGCCGCCCGCCGCCCCCGAGCTGACGATCGAGGAGGTAACCGCGGTCGACCCGATCGACCGCGACCGGCGGGCCGAGGAGTTCGTCAACGAGATCGAGTCCGGCGAGCTCAGCGTCCGGACCATTCCGCACCTGCGGGCGGTCCTGGGCCGGTTCGACGAGGACGACTCGGTGCTCGTCCTGGTGGCGCACCACGTGGCGATCGACGGCTGGTCCATGCAACTGATCATGCAGGACATCGCCGCCTCGTACGCCGCGCGGAGCGGGGACGGCTGCCCGTGGCTCGGCGAGGTCACGCAGTACCGCGAGTACGCGGTCTGGCAGAAGGCGAGCCTCGCCGACGGACCGACGGACGAGGTCCGCGAGTACTGGCGGGATAAGCTGCGCGACGCGCGGATGCTCGGCATCTCGGCGGATCGGCGGCAGCCCGCCGGCGGCGACGACCGGGTCACCTCCGTCCATCGGTTCCTGATCGACGCCGACCTCACCGATGCGACGCAGAAGCTCGCCAGGAAGATGCGCGGATCGCCGTTCATGATCCTGCTCGCCGCCTACCAGGTGCTGCTCCACGGGCTCACCGGGGCGGACGACGTGGTGGTTCCGACCATTTCCTTCGGCCGCGGGCACGCTCGCTTCGAGAACACCGTCGGCCCGTTCTTCAACTTTCTCCCGCTACGGACCGACCTCGCGGAATGCAAGACGCTCCGCGACGTGGTGTCCGCCACCCGCACAACGTGCATGGAAGCTCAGACGAACGAGGTTCCCTTCGCATTCATCATGGCGGAGGCGCCCGATCTGATGAGCACCTTCGCCGACGAAAGCCTGGCCGTGGCCGCTTTCCAGGTGTTCCAGTACTCCGGCGCCAACGGTGGAGAGACCGGGAACCTGAAGTACGCCGAAATCCGGCGGAGGCTGCTGTCGCAACCGCAGGGCTCGGACATCCCCGACGGCGCGCTGTGGACGCTGGAGATCGACCCCGACGTGGGCGAGATGTACGGGAACCTGCGGTACAACACCGGCGAGTTCGACGACGGCACCATCGAAACCATGGTGCACGAGTTCCAGCGGGCACTGCGCAAGGTGGTCACCGCTCCCGACTCGGCGCTCTAGGTCCGCGAGAAGAAATGAGGCAGCCCGGTGGCAGACCGGCCGAAGACACGTCCACTGACCGGCGCCGAGTACGTGGAGAGCATTCGCGACACCCGTGAGATCTACATCTACGGCGAACGGGTGAAGGACGTCACGACACATCCGGCGTTCCGCAACCCCGTCCGGATGACCGCGCGGTTGTACGACGCACTGCACGACCCGGCGAAGCGGGACGTGCTCACCGCGCCGACCGACACCGGGAGCGACGGCTACACGCACAAGTTCTTCCGGACGCCGCGCAGTGTCGAGGACCTCGTGGCGGATCAGCAGGCCATCGCGGAGTGGGCTCGAATGAGCTACGGGTGGATGGGGCGCAGCCCCGACTACAAGGCGTCCTTCCTCGGGACGCTGGGGGCGAACGCCGAGTTCTACGAGCCCTTCGCGGACAACGCACGGCGCTGGTACAAGGAGTCGCAGGAGAAGGTCCTCTACTGGAACCACGCGATCGTGCACCCGCCGGTCGACCGGAACCGCCCACCGGACGAGGTGGCGGATGTCTTCGTCCACGCGGAGAAGGAGACCGACGCCGGCCTGATCGTCAGCGGCGCGAAGGTGGTCGCGACCGGGTCCGCGCTCACCCACTACAACTTCATCGCGCAGTGGGGTATGCCGATCAAGGACAAGAAGTTCGCCCTGGTCGCCACGGTGCCGATGGACGCGCCGGGGATGAAGCTGATCTGCCGCACCTCCTACAGCGCCTCGGCGTCGGTGATGGGCAGCCCGTTCGACTATCCGCTCTCCTCCCGGCTGGACGAGAACGACAGCATCCTCGTGCTGGACAAGGTGCTCATTCCCTGGGAGAACGTCTTCATCTACGGGCACCTGGGCAAGGTCCAGCTCTTCACCGGGTACTCCGGATTCAACGAGCGCACGACCTTCCATGGCTGCACCCGCCTGGCCGTGAAGCTCGAGTTCATCGCCGGTCTGCTGGCGAAGGCCCTCGAGATCACCGGCACCCGGGACTTCCGGGGGATCCAGACACGGCTCGGGGAGGTGTTGGCCTGGCGCAACCTCTTCTGGGGTCTGTCCGATGCGGCCGCACGCAACCCCCAGCCGTGGAAGAACGGCGCGCTCCTGCCCAACAGCCAGTTCGGCATGGCGTACCGCTGGTTCATGACGATCGGATATCCCCGAATCAGGGAGATCATTCTCCAGGACGTCGCGAGCGGTCTGATCTATGTCAACTCCAGCGCCGACGACTTCAAGAACCCGGAGATTCGGCCCTACCTGGACAAGTACGTTCGCGGCTCGAACGGAGTCGAGGCGGTCGACCGCGTCAAGCTGATGAAGCTGCTGTGGGACGCCGTGGGCTCGGAGTTCGGGGGGCGACACGAGCTGTATGAGCGCAACTTCTCCGGAAACCACGAGAACATCCGGATCGAGCTCCTCAACTCGCAGGTGGCCGGGGGGCAAGTGGATGCGTACAAGTCGTTCGTGGACGACTGCCTCGGCGAGTACGACCTGGACGGCTGGACGGTTCCCGATCTGTCTTCGATCGAGGACGTCCAGCGGTTGCGCAACGATATCCTCAACGGCTGATTTCGAGGAACTCCCCCATGTATACCGTGATTTCCAAGGACGGCACTCCCATCGCGTACGACAAGGTCGGCGATGGGCCACCACTGGTCCTGGTCGAGGGCGCGCTCAACGACATGGCTACGACGATGCCGCTGGCGGCGCTGCTGCGGAGACAGTTCACGGTGTTCGCGTACGACCGCCGCGGCAGGGGCGCAAGCGGGGACAACGCGCCCTATGCGGTCGAGCGCGAGATCGAGGATCTGGCGAGTGTCATCGGCGAAGCCGGCGGATCGGCCTACGTCTTCGCCAACTGCTCGGGTGGCAGCCTCGCCCTCGAGGCGGCGGCATGCGGCGTCGACGTGCTGGGGGCGGTGCTGTACGAGCCGCCGTACTTCGTCGACGGGCGCACGCTGCCGCCGAACTACTCCCAGCGCCTGCGGACCTGCGTCGCGGAAGGCCGCCGGGGTGACGCGCTCGAACTGTTCATGCGCGAAACGGTGCAACTTCCCGGCGACCACGTCGACGACGTGAAGGGCGGGCCGATCTGGCCCGCTCTGCAGAAGATGGCGCACACGCTCGTCTACGACGACCTCGTCATGGGCGACTCCTCGCTGCCGGCCGAGCGGATGGCGCACGTGACGCTGCCGACTCTCGTGATCGACGGCGCGGAGAGCCCCGAATGGGCGCGCTCGTCCGTACAGGCACTCGTCGACGCCCTGCCGGGTGGCCGGCGGTACTCCCTGCCCGGCCACACACACTTCCTCGTGCCCGAGGCCGTCGCTCCGGTGATCAGTGAGTTCCTGAGCGGCCTCGACACGGCACCTGACCGGTGCACGACCTGCGAACGATTATGACCTGAACGCCCCTTTCAAGATTCCTGCGTCGAACCTGTCCTTCCGGGGGCGGCCCGTTCGTCGGTAGGCAAAACACAGCAACCCGGGAGGGAGTTCACATGGACGCGAGTCCTGACGCCCGGCCTGTCTTCGAACGGGCGGGCCGGCGAGAGTGGTTCGGGCTGTTGGTACTGGCCGTGCCAACGCTGCTGATCAACTTCGATTTGAGCGTGCTGTACCTGGCGGTACCGCACCTGACCGCGGCGCTGGAGCCGAGCAGCACCCAGCAGCTGTGGATCCTGGACATCTACGGCTTCATGGTCGCCGGTTTCCTGATCACCATGGGCAGGCTGGGCGACCGAATCGGGCGCCGGAAGCTGCTGCTGATCGGGTCGGCGGTCTTCGGGATCGCCTCCGCGGTCGCGGCCTACTCGACCAGCGCGGAGATGCTGCTCGTCGCGCGCGTCGTGCTGGGGATCGCGGGCGCGAGCCTGGCTCCCTGCACGCTCGCACTGATCAAGACGATGTTCACCAACCCCAAGCAACGCGGCGTCGCGGTGTCCATCTGGATGGGCTGCTTCATGGGTGGAGCCGTCATCGGCCCGATCGTCGGCGGCATCCTGCTCACCAACTTCTGGTGGGGATCGGTCTTCTTGCTCGCCGTGCCGGTGATGGTGGCGGTCCTCATCGTCGCGCCGATACTGCTGCCCGAGGCCAAGGACCCCGCAGCCGAGCGGCTCGACCTGTTCAGCGTCGCGCTGTCGCTGGCAGCCGTTCTGCCGTTCGTCTACGGCATCAAGCAGCTGGCCAGTGCGGGGTGGCAGCCGTTGTCCCTGGTCCTGGCGGTGGCCGGTGTCGCGTTCGGTGCCGCGTTCATCGTGCGGCAGCGCAAGATCGCGAACCCGCTGCTGGACCTGAGCCTGTTCGGCGACCGGACCTTCCGCGGCTCGTTCGTGCTCAGCCTGCTCGGCGGTGCGCTCTCGGGCGGCACCATGCTGCTCGTGAACCTGTACCTGCAGCTGGTGAACGGCTACTCGCCGCTGAAGGCCGGGCTCTGGCTGGTGCCCACGGCCGTCGTGATGCTGGTCACCATCGGGATTAGCCAGGGCCTCGCCCAGAAGATCCGACCCGCCTACGTCATGTCGGGCGGAATGGTGATCTCGGCGATCGGCTACCTCGTGCTCACGCAGCTCGACAGCACGGGCGGCCTGGCGCTGGTCGTGGTCGGCTGGGGTCTGGCCATCGTCGGCCTGGGCCCGGCGGCGGCGCTGGGATACGACATGATCCTCAGTTCGGCGCCACCCGAGAAGATCGGCTCCGCGTCGGGGACCGTGGAGACCGGCGGCCAGGTCGGCGCCGCGATGGGGATCGCCCTCCTGGGCAGTCTCGGCACGTTCGTCTACGGCAGCCAGATCGAGGTGTCCAGCGCGGTCCCGGGGCAGGCCGCGGACGTTGCCCGCGATAGCCTCGCCGGCGCCGTGGCCGTGGCCGAGCGCCTGCCCGCGGCGATCAGCGGCGAGCTGGTGGGTTCGGCCCGCGCGGCCTTCACTAGTGGTTTGCAGTGGGTCGCCGTCCTGGGCGCGGTGGTCTTCCTGGGCATGGCGGCCTACGCGGTGCGAGCGCTCGCGCATGTACCGCCCACCGCACAGACTGAGTCCGTGGAGGCCGACGACGTGCCGACCTCCGCGCACTGAGAGGAGAAAGAGAAGACATGCTAATCATCGCGGGAAAGCTCTATGTCGCTCCTGAGGAGCGCGACAAGTTCGTCGACGGACACGTGGAGGTGGTCAAGCGGGCGCGGGAGTACGCCGGCTGCATCGACCTGGCCATCTCGGCCGACATGATCGAGGACGGCCGAGTGAACATGATCGAGGTGTTCGAATCCGAAGAGGCGCTGGCCTCATGGCGGAAGATCGCACCTGGCCCCTCCTACCACGCCGAGATCCAGGGCGGGGACGTCCAGAAGCACCAGATCAGCTCATCCGGTCCGCCTTTCTGATCGGCACCGCCTGATCACGGCCGGCCGGCGCGTAGCCCGCGCCGGCCGGCCGAGCCGACTCCAGGACCTGGTCCGCCAACGGTGGGAGGAACAAAGATGCGAGATGTTCAGGACGAATACGATGTCGTCGTTGTCGGCGGCGGGCCCGCCGGGTCGGTTTCCGCCGGTCTGCTTGCCCTTCGAGGGCACCGGGTGCTCGTCATCGAGCGCGAGAAGTTTCCCCGCTATCACATCGGGGAGTCGCTGACCACCGGAAGCCTGCCGGCCCTGGACGACCTGGGGTTGCGCGACCGCGTCAACGAGCTCGGGTTCACCAAGAAATACGGCGGGAGCCTGCTGTGGGGCACCGACGAGGGAGTCTGGGACTTCCGCTTCGCCGAGGCGCACAAGTTCGACTACTCGTTCCAGGTGAGGCGTGCCGACTTCGACGCGTTGTTGATGACCCGGGCCCGGGAACTGGGCGCCGACGTCATCGAAGAGGCGACGGTCACCGAGCCGGTGCTCGACGGCGACCGGATCGTGGGCGTGACCTACAAGCTCAAGGGCGATGACACGCCTTGCACGGTCCGCTCCAAGATGCTGATCGACGCCTCCGGCCAGGCGAAGTTCCTGGGCCGCCAGTTCGACCTGGTGGACTGGCACGAGGACCTGCGCAACATCGCGGTGTGGACGTACTTTCAGGGCCACACGACGTACGAGGGAACCCGTGCCGGTGACACGCTCTCCGAGGCCCGGCCGAACGGCTGGTTGTGGTACATCCCGCTGTCGGACAACACGGCCAGCATCGGCTACGTCACGCACGTCGCGGAGCTGAAGAAGTCCGGCCTGACCACGAGAGAGCTGTTCGAGCGCGAACTGGCCGACTCCCAGGAGGTGCGCCAGCTCACCGAGGGCGCCTGGCGGGTCTCCGGGTTCCGCACCGCCCGCGACTGGTCCTACACGAGCAACCGGTTCCACGGCCCGGGCTGGGCCCTGCTCGGTGACGCGGCCGCCTTCGTCGACCCGCTGATGTCGGCCGGCGTCGCCATGGCCCTCCGGGCCGCCAGAGGGCTCGCCGCGTCGATCGACTGGGTGCTGCAGCACCCCGACGACGAGGCGAAGGTCATGAGCCAGTACGACGGCGACTACCGGAAGTTCGCCGGCGACCTGCTGTCGTTCATCCGCTTCTTCTACGACCGGACCAGGAACAAGGAGGACTACTACGCGAAGGCCCAGCGCACCGTCGGCCCGGGGAACAACGCGCCGAGCAAGCAGAACTTCGCCCTCATCCTGTCCGGCATGGCCGGGCTCCACGAGGTCTTCACCGGTCCCAAGGACCTCGCGGCGGCCGGGTCCGTGCGTCCCAAGGCGGAGTGGCACTACTTCAACTGAGATAGCCCGGCCATGCCGCCGCAGGTCGGGTTGGCTTTTGCCGGTCTGGTGGGTGGGGTGCCTGCTTCAGCAGATCGTCGGTCCTGACGTTCTCTCCACCACCCACCTGCGGGGTAGCACCACGAACCCAGCGGTGTTGTCGGTGCGTTTGACGATGGTCACCCTCAGGCGTAGCACGGCGTGTGCCCCGGGTGACCAGGCGTGCGGCGTAGCCGCCGTCGGCCCAGACCAGGCTGATCGTGGAGAATCGTTCACGCAGCAGCCCCCAGCAGCCGGTGGGCGCCGTCGCGGTCCTGCACGCCGGCGGCGGTGACGGTCACCATCAGCAGCAGCCCGAGACTATCGGTGGCGATGTTTCTCTTGCGTCCCTTGGTTTTCTTGCCCGCGTCATAGCCTGAGCTGGCCGCGGCCACGGTGTCGGCGCCGCGCACGGTTTGAGCGTCGATAACCGCCGCAGTGGGCAACTCGGCCCGCCCGCACGCGACACGGATGCGGCCCCGCAGCCGATCGGCCAGCCGGCGCGGCCCGCCCCGCTCGCTCCAGCGTTCGAAGAACGCATACACCCCGGCCCAGGGCGGAAAATCGGCTGGTAGGGCCCGCCACTCGATCCCGTACCGGGTCAGGTAGCCGATCGCGTCCAGCACCGCACGCAGATCGTGGCTCATCGGCGCGCCGCCAGGGCTCCTACGCAACTCCGCCATCATCGCCCGTGCCTCCGGCTCCAGCAGTTCCCACCGCTCATCGGTCAAATCAGACGGATAACGCGGTGTCCGGCTGCGACACCCGCAACCAGACACGCGGCAACTGACCCTGACGGCCTCGACACGGTAAACAGACATCCCGGGGCTTCTGGTGATCGAAGTTGGTGGTACATCTCGACTACCAAAAGCCCCGCCTCATGACCTCACGACACGCTCACCGCCCCGGCCGCAACGTTCACCAACAGGCTCCAAGAGGCCGCGCAAATAGGGCATGGCGGCGCCACCGACCCTATTTGCGCGCCCTCTTAGGCGGATACGTCGAAGAACCCGGTCTGATCGGATCAGACCGGGTTCTTCGTGTTGTCCGAGGTGGGTCAGCGCAACGCGCGGGTGAACGTCTGGATGTCGCCGACCAGGAGCTCCGGCTGCTCCAGCGCGGCGAAGTGGCCGCCGGCGGAGCACTCGGTCCAGTGCACGATGGTCGGCAGGTCGCGGTCGGCCAGCGAGCGGATCGGCAGGAAGATGTCGCTGGGGAACACCGCCACCCCGACCGGGACGGTCACCGGCGGCGGCGTGACCCCGCTCGCCGCCTGGCGCACGCCCTCGGCGCCTTCGTAGTAGAACTGGGCCGAGGAGCCAGCGGTCGCGGTCAGCCAGTAGATGGTGACGACGGTGAGCATGCGGTCGCGGTTCACCGCGTCCTCGGGCACCTTGGCCGCGTCCGTCCACTCCCGGAACTTCTCCACGATCCAGGCCAGCTGCCCGACCGGCGAGTCGTTGAGCCCGTAGGCCAGTGTCTGCGGCCGGGTCGCCATGATCTTCATGTAGCCGGACAGCTCGGCGTCGAACCGCTGGAGGCTGCCGAGCCGCCCCATGTCGCTCCCGCTCAGCTCGGCAAGCTCCGCGGGGTCCCCGGAAGGAAAGGTCATGAGCATGTTGACGTGCACGCCGGCGACGGACTCCTGGGCGATCCTGGCGAGCTCGAGGGAGATCACCGACCCGGCGTCCCCTCCTTGCGCGACATACCTGTCGTAGCCCAGCCCGCGCATCAGCTCGGCCCAGGCGCGGGCGATCCGCGGGACGTCCCAGCCGGTCTGCCGGTGCGGCCGGGAGAACCCGTACCCGGGGATGGACGGGATGACGAGGTGAAAGGCGTCGGCAGGGTCGCCGCCGTGGGCGCGGGGGTCGGTCAGCGGCCCGATGATGTCGACGAACTCGGCGACCGAGCCGGGCCAGCCGTGGGTGATGAGTAGCGGCATGGCATCGGGTTCGGGGGAACGAACGTGCAGGAAATGGACCTCCGCGCCGTCGATGTCGGCGATGAACTGTGGGTACCGGTTCAGTTCCGCCTCGGCGGCGCGCCAGTCATAGGTAGTACGCCAGTAGTCCGCCAGTTCCTTGAGATATTCCAGCGGCACCCCGCGGTCCCAGCCGACATCGGGCAGCTCGTCGGGCCACCGGGTGTCGGCGATCCGGCGCCGTAGGTCGTCGAGGTCGGCTTCTGGGATATCGACGAGAAAGGGCCGATAGTTCAGCGACGTCATTTGTTTTCCTTCCGGTCCGTTACGGCAGCCGCGCTGTTTCTGGGGAGTGCTGTTCGGGCAGCGGTCTCCCGGACGTCTCGATGCCGGTGAAGATCAGCACGCCGGTGGCCAGGGCCAGCGGTGCGGCCGTCAGCAGTGCCGCGGTGCCGAGCAGGGGGGCGCTGGA
>NZ_WHTD01000162.1 GCF_009379765.1 Actinophytocola sp.
CGGGCGGATGCGACGTGGCGGCGGATCCTGACCGAGCCCGCGACCGGCCGGGTCCTGGATGTGGGGCGCCGGCGCTACACCCCACCCGCCGCGTTGCGCGACCACCTCCACGCCACCATGCCCACCTGCACAGGACCGGGCTGTGTCCGCCCCGCCCAGCAGTGCGATTTGGATCATCGCGAGCCGTACCCGGCGGGGCCGACCGACGAACACAACGTGCACCCCGCCTGCCGCAGCCACCACCGGGGTAAGACCTTCGGCGGCTGGAAGATCATCAAACGCGCCGGGATCCTGGAATGGGTCTCACCCTGCGGGTTCCGCTACCCCCACACACCAGAACCCATCGCCCACCCCGAACCCGCCCACCCCGAACCAGCACCACCGTTCTGATCTGCAACCAACCGCCACCGCGACGTACGCAGACCAAGCTCCATGGGCGACATCGGCGAACGGCCCGCCGCGACAGACCTGGGTCGTGGCACACCAGAAACACACCCCGGCGTGAGGGAAGCGGCGGCCGATCAGGCGACACACCAACTCCTCATCACTGAAGCCCCTGTCCACCGCCACCGAATCCGCCACGGCCGCCAAGGTCCGAGTTATTGGCCTACCCGAGTCGTGGGGCAACCCCCTGCGAAGCGCAGCCGACCACTGCCCGTGCGACGACCTGGTCCCGGGACCGACCGACCGCTGGACAACCTCGGCCGCCGCAGGACGCGGCGGTGGGCCGCGGCGGTGGGCCGGCGCATGGCGACGATCTTCACCCTGACCGGCTTCGTCCACGACCGGGAGCTCACCTCGTCGAGCGGTGGCCAATCAACCGACAAGATTTTTATTCTTGACAATTTTCCTTGTCGGTGAGAACGTTGACCCATGCTCGAAGTGACGGTCTCCAAACCGTCCACCCGGACCCGGAAAGGCCCTGCCATGACCACCACCACCGCCAGCCGGCCCCGCACCGTCAACCAGGCCCGTGTCGGCGCCGTCGTCAGCGTCCTCGCCGGCGTGTTCCTGCTCTTCGACGCCGTCATCCACGTGCTGCGCATCGGACCCGTCGTCGAGTCGTTCGCAGACCTCGGGTTCCAGGCGAGCGTCGCCGTCCCGATCGGGATCCTGGAGCTGGCCTGCGTCGCCCTCTACGCGATCCCCCGCACATCGGTGCTCGGCGCGATCATGCTCACCGGCTACCTCGGTGGCGCCGTCTGCGCCCACGTCCGCGTCGAGTCCCCGCTCTTCTCGACGACCCTGTTCCCGGTCTACCTCGGCATCGCGGTCTGGGCCGGCCTCTACCTCCGCAACGCCAAGCTCCGCGCCCTCCTGGCCGCGTGAACCACGTTCTTCGTGGCGTGGTCATCATGACCACCAAGGGCTCGCGGAGGCCGAACCGCTCGCCGCCTGAAATGTCCGCAAAGGCGCCATCATCGCGGAACCCCGTGATGGTGGCGCCTTCTCGCCGGCTTACCGCAGAGTTACCGGGCGCGGCTTCAATCGATCCGTGGTGACGAACACGCAGGCACGGATCGACATCCGCGCCATCGGCCCCCGGGACCTGGTGGCCGCGGCGCGGGTGCTGACCGACGCGTTCATGACGGCCGCGACATGGGAGGCCGTCGGGCCGAAGTCCATGCGGCACAGGAGGGTCGCGCTCCTCGCCCTGTACCTGGCGGACATCGTGATCGGCCTACTGCGCCGCGGCATCGTGCTCGGTGCGTTTCGGGGCGACCGGCTCGAAGGTGTGCTGATCGCCTTCCCCGACGGCGAGCGGCTCGTGCCGTGGTGGGGCTGGCTCCTCCGATCGGTCGCCTGCCTGGTGGCCGGGCCGCGCGCGCTGGTCCGCGCGCTCCGCCTCGTGGCCGGCCTGGACGCGATGCATCCGAAGGAACCGCACGTCTTCTACTCGATACTCGGCCGCCGCGCGGACGCGGTCGGGGTCGGCTACGCGCTCAGCCGCGCGGCGCTCGCCAGGGGCGACGAGCTCGACCGGCCCGGCTACGTCGAGGTCACCGCCGACGCGGAGCTGGTCGCGATGAACGAGCTGCTCGGCTGGACCAAGCTCGACCAGCACGTCCTGCCGACCGGCCGGGTCATCACCACGATGTGGCGGGACCGGCCATGACCGCCGCCGCGCTGCAGGAGAGCCTCACCCGGCTCTACCCGATCCCCGCCGAGCACCGGGTCGCGGACACCGACCACGCCGCGGCCGCCCAGCTGCTCAACTGCTCCCCCCGGACCCTCGACCAGCTCGTCCACAATGGACTCCCGAGCACGGACGGGCGGTTCGACTCCCGCGACCTCTACAACCTCGGCCTGCACTCCGGCGCCGGCACCACCGGTCCCGAGCAGGCGTTCGGCTACACCCTGCGCTGGCTGCGCGCCCCGACCGGGACACTCATCGCCCCCCGCTCGTCGACGTTCGAGCTCGGCGCCCGCTGCGGCGTGCCCGGAGGATGCGCGGGCTCGCCGTACAGCGTCGTGGCCCGCCCGCTCGCCAAGCTGTACGACGGCGACGTCGGCGACCTCGAGCTCACCGGCAGCATGCTGGTCGTCGAGTCCACCGTGGTCAGCGCGCAGTCGGAGGTAGCCATCGCGACCACGTTGGAGACCCGCGGCCGGCTCGCCCCGCTGCGCGCGCCCGCGCTGCACGCGGTCATGCGCGACTTCCTGGATGCCGGCCTGCGTTGGGTGAAGCTGCCCACGGCACTGCAGTCCGATCGGGACCTCCTGGCCCAGCACGGCATCGCCACCTGCGCCTCGGCCGGTCTGCACCTCGCGGACGCGTGCGAGCGCGCCGGATACCCGGCCGCCACGCGGATCGGCTGGGTGATCGGGATGCTCGACCTCGTGCACGCGTGGGTCGAGGTGGTCGACGACGACGGCGAGACCAAGGTGCTCGACCCGATCTTCGCGTTGTTCGCCGCGGCCGTGCCCGACGCCAACCCGATGCTGCGCGACCCGACCGTGAGCCTGCGCACCAACCGGCTGATCCCGACCGGCCTCCGCGTCGGCGAGTCCGTCGCCGGGCATGCCTGCGGCTGGCTGCCAAAGCCGGTCCGGGTGTCCACCAAGATCCTGCCGAGGAGAGCGCGATGAGCGGCGTGGTAAGCGATGCGGGCCTGGCGTTCATCACCGACTTCGTGCGGGGCAAGTGCCCGGACGTCGAGGCGGTCGGCATCGACGACGACCTCGTGGACAGCGGCATCCTGCACTCGCTGCACTTCGTCGACCTGCTCTACCTGATCGAGGAGGAGCTGGGCCGAGAGGTGTCGATGGACGAGGTGACCGCGGACGACTTCCGCACGATCGCGCGGATACGGGAACGGTTCTTCGGGGACGAGCGGACCAACGCGGAGACCGAGGCGAAGGGAGCGGGGCAATGGTGGAGCAGCGGGTGCGTGCGGTGATCGCGGCGGTGTTCGGGATCGCGCCGGGCGAGCTGCCGGAACGGGCGAGCCCCGAGACGGTCGCGGGCTGGTCCTCGCTGCGCCAGGTGCGGATCATGCTGGCGCTGGAGCAGGAGTTCGGCGTCGAGATCGACCCGAACCTCATCCCCGCGCTGACCTCCGACGGGGCCATGACCGCGTTCGTCGCCGATCTGGTCGCCGAGAACGCCGCCTAGCCGTGTACCACCCGAACCTGCGCACGGTGTCCGATGTGGTCACCTGGCACGCCGCGCTGCGGCCCGACCACCCGGCGGTGATCTGCGCGGACCGCGCGGTCACCTACCGCGAGCTACACCTGGCGAGCAACCGGACCGCGCACGCACTGCGCCGCCTCGGGGTCGACGCCGGGCAGCGGATCGCCTACCTCGGCAGGGAGTCCGAGCACTACTACGACATCCTCTTCGCCGCGGCCAAGCTCGGCGCGGTGCTGGTGCCGGTGAACCGGCGGCTGACCGCAGCGGAGACCCACCACATCCTGCGCGACTCCGGCAGTACCGTGCTGTTCGTCGACGACGAGCTGCTCGGCACCGCGATGCTGCTCCGGGCCGAGTTGCCGGACCTGCGCGAGGTCGTGTCGCTGGCCCGGTTCGCCGGCTGGCAGGCAGCCGATGAGTCCGATGTGGACTACGGCGCGGCGCCGGACGAGCCGGTCGTGCAGATGTACACCAGCGGCACCACCGGACGCCCGAAGGGCGTGGTGCTGGCGCATCGCAGCTTCTTCGCGGTCCGCGACGCGCTCGCCGCGGGTGGGCTGGACTGGATCGACTGGCGCGTGGACGACGTCAGTCTCGTCGGTGTGCCGGGCTTTCACGTCGGCGGGCTGTGGTGGGCCATGCAAGGGTTCGCCGCGGGTGTCACGAACGTGTCGGTGCGGACGTTCACCGGGCCGGGCGCCGTGGCGTTGATCCGCCGGCACCGGATCACCACCGCGTGCCTGGTACCCGCGCAGCTGCAGATGATCCTCGCGCCGCCGCGACCGAAGCGCGCGGACTTCGCGACGCTGCGCAAGATCGTCTACGGCGGCTCGCCGATCTCGGAGTCGTTGCTGGCCCGCTGCATCGCGACGATCGGCTGCGAGCTCGCACAGATCTACGGGCTCACCGAGAGCGGCAACACCGCGGTGTGCCTGCCGCCGGCAGACCACGTCGTCGGCGGCGAGCGGATGCAGGCGGCCGGGCGACCCTATCCCGGGTTCGAGGTGAAGATCGTCGACGCGGACGGCGCCGAGGTGCCGGCGGGCGAGTCCGGTGAGGTCTGGCTGGCCACGCCGGCCAGGATGCTCGGCTACTGGGGCATGCCCGAGACGACCGATGAGTCCTGTGTGGATGGTTGGCTGCGCACCGGCGACGCGGGCTACCTCGACGCGGACGGCTACTTGTTCGTTCGGGACCGGATCAAGGACATGATCGTCGTGGCCGGTGAGAACGTCTACCCCGCGGAGATCGAGAACGCGGTGTGCGCGCATCCGGCAGTGCTCGAGGCGGCCGTGGTCGGCATCCCGCACCGGCACTGGGGCGAGGCGGTGCACTGCTTCGCCGTGCCGCGGCCGGGGCAGACGGTCACCGCCCGCGAGCTGGCGGTGTTCCTGCGCGGCCGGCTGGCCGACTTCAAGCTGCCGACGAGCTACGAGCTCGTCGGCGAACTGCCGCGCAACCCCAGCGGCAAGATCCTGCGCCGCGACCTGCGTGAGCGGTTCTGGGCGCACCTCGACCGGCGGGTGGCGTGATGACCGGACTTCGTGACCGCACGACGGCGGAGCTGCGCCGCGCGTTCCTCGACCCGCACGCGCCGCTCGCCACACTGCTGCGCCAGGCCCGCGACGCCGAGGTGTACGCCCTGTTCCCGGCGCTCGCGCCCACCGACCGGCCGGGTTGGGTGACGACCGGTGCCGGACCGGCGGTGAGCCTGGTCGCCAACGACTACCTCGGCATGTCGAGCGAGCCGAGCGTCGTCGAGGCGGCCGCGGCGGCCATCCGCTCGCTGGGCACGAGCCGGTGCGCGTCGCCGGTGGCCGGCGGTTACACCGAGGTGCACCGGGCGCTGGAGGAGAGCCTCGCCGGCTTCCTCGGCCAGCGGGCCGTGACCCTGTTCGCCTCGGGGTACCAGGCCAACCTCGGCGCGATCGGCGCGCTGATGCAGCCGGGTGACCTCGTGGTGTGCGACCTGCTCGACCACGCGTCCATCGTGGACGGTGCGCGGCTGGCCGGCGCGGAGGTGAGCTTCTTCGGCCACAACGACGCCGAGCACCTGGCCGCCGTGCTGGCCGCGGCGGGTGCCGACCGGCGGGTCCTCGTGGTGGTCGAGGGCGTGTACAGCGCGGACGGCGACATCGCGCCGCTCGGCGAGATCTGCCGGGTCGCGCACGCGCACGGCGCGCTGGTGATGGTCGACGAGGCGCACTCGTTCGGCGTGCTCGGCGACCGGGGCGCCGGGGCGGCGGACCTGCACGGCGTCGAGTCCGAGGTGGACCTCGTGGTCGGCACGATGTCGAAGGCGATCGGGATGGTCGGCGGGTTCGCCGCGGGCGACGCCGAGATCATCGACATCATCCGGCACAGCGGCCGTTCGCTCGTGTTCTCCGCGGCGCTCCCACCGGCGATGGTGGCGGGCGCGCTGCGTTCGGTAGAGCTGATCCGCACCGAGCCGGCCCGACGGGAACGCCTGTGGGACAACGCCAGGCGCCTGCTCGACGGGTTGCGGGCGGTCGGCCTGGACACGCTGACGTCGTGCACCCCGGTGGTACCGGTGCTGGTCGCGGACCCGGTCCGCACGCTCACTATGGCGAAGTCGCTCGCCGTGGCCGGCGTGCTGGTGTGCCCGGCGATCCCGCCGATGGTGGCGCCACACCGCAGCCGGATCCGGATGCACGTCACCGCCCGGCACGACGAGCCCGCGCTCGACCACGCGGTACGGACGATCGACCGGATCGCCCGCGAGATCGGCATTCCCCGAACGGAGGCAGGTCCATGACCGAACCCTCGAACGTCGTCCGGCTGCCAGCCATCACCCTCGCCGGCCGGCTGCGCCGGGTCGTGCACGAGAGCGTCGGCGTGCCCGAGTCGATGATCACCGACACCGCGAGCCTCGACGACGAGATCGGCGTGGACTCACTGACGCTGGTCTCGTTGCAGGTCAACATCGAGACGGAGTTCCGCATCTCGCTGTCGGTGGCCGACCTACTGGCCGCGGACCGTTTCGACCGGATCCTCGAGCTCATCGAGGACCGGGTGGCCGACCGGCGGGCAGCATGAGCGAGCTTGCGAGCGAATCATGGACACAGGGCGACCGCGAGCGGCTCGACCGAGCCTGCGAGGGGGAGTCATGAGCAAGATCGCGGTCGTCACCGGGGCGTCGGGCTGTGTCGGAGGTGCGGTGAGCCGGGCGCTCGTCGCCGGTGGGTGGTCGGTGCGGCATCTCACCCGGACTCCCGGGCCGGGCCATGTCGGCGATCTGGGTGACCCGGCCTCGCTGCGTGGCCTGTGCTCCGGGGCGGACCTTGTCGTGCACGCCGGGGCGAACCTGTCGGACTGGCGCGCGGGTCAGGAGATCTGGCGGGTGAACCGGGACGGCACCCTGGCGTTGCTGGACGAGGCCGCGCGGGCCGGCGTGTCGCGGTTCGTCTACGTCAGCACCGTGGACGTGTTCGGCTTCCGGATCCGCGGGACCATCGACGAGGACTCGCCGAGGCTCTGCCCGCCGTACGCGTACTCACTGTCCAAACTGGCCGGTGAGGAGGCCGCGCTCGCGGCCGACCTCCCGGTGACCGTGATCTATCCGACCTGGGTGTTCGGTCCGGGCGACCGGCACCTGATGCCCGAGCTCACCAAGGCGCTGCGGGCCGGCGCGATGACCAACATCGACCGGGGCCGCGCGCACCTGGAGCTGACCTACAGCGAGAACCTGGCCTCGGCGATCGTGCTCGCGGCCGCGCACCCGCCGGGTCGCTACATCGTGGGCGACTCCTACGGCGTGACCTTCGGCGACTTCCTCTCGCTGGTGGCCACGCGGCTCGGGGTACCGGCGCCGCGGCGCTCGGTGCCGTACCCGGTGGCGTTCACCGCGGCGGCGATGGCCGAGCTCGGCGCCACGCTCTTGCGCCGGGCGGAGCGGCCGACGCTGACCAGGTATGCAGTGGGCTCGGCGGCCGGCGGGATGCGCTATGACCTGAGCGCGATACGGGGACTGGGCTACACGCCCCGGGTCGACCTCGACACCGCGCTGGACCGCGCACTGGGCCTAGCCCCGTCGACAAGCGCCGGCTGAGTTGACTGGCGGCGGGCTGGCACCACCACGGCGCCGGACCAGCGGGTCACCGGCGGGCTGAGCCGTCCCTGCGGCGGCCGGCCAGGAAGACGATCAGCACGATCAGGGCGCTGGCCAGTGCGATACCGGGGCCGAACACGAGCCCGATGACCGTCAGTACCGCGGCCACCGCCAGGACCAGCAGGAACGCCACGCGCAGGGTGGCTGCCCAGTCGCCAACGACGCGCTCGGCCAGGACCAGCCAGTCGTCCCGGGACGCCGGCAGCACGGCGGCGCGGCGCCGGTGCCGGTTGCGGGGCGCGGGAACGATCTCGACCGACGGTGCCGAGTCCTGGGAGACGTCCACGTCGGCGAGGGAGGTGAGCCGCACGATGCGACGACCCTCGGCGTTCTTCCTTGGCGGGTCGATCGGTCTTTTCTCTCCTGGTGTCGGGGCGGTGCCGGGTCTTAAGCTGGTCACCGTTCTGGGCCCTTTCGATCCGTTGTGGACTCGTCGCCTGGACCACAGAACATTCACGTGGCGCCCTGTGCAAGCGAGGAGCCACGTGCGTCGTCGTCGGTGTGTTGCCCTGTCCCCAGGCTCAGGCTTGTCCCTTCATCATCGTCGATTGATCTTGTTATCTTGCCGTGACCCCTCCGGCCAAGCGATGAACGGTGCGTATCCGTCGACGAGTGGACGAAGTGCAACATGCAAACCTATGAGGGAACATGCAGCTGCACTTGCATACGACGAGTGCGTGTTCACCTGCGATTTTGTCGCTGGTAACCCGAACGGGTGACAACCAGGCGCTCACCTGCGAGTCATCCGATGATCGCTGTCGTTTCTCCGGTTTCGTCACCCTCCGCAGCCATAAGTGATCGATCACACTCGATCAACCACTCGGAAACGACCGACTCCTACCCGTTACCGCGCCTGCAATTTGCACACAGCAGATCCGAGCCTTGACGATCAAGCGCCTACCCTGGCGCCATGCGGATCGTCTCGTTGCTGCCGGCCGCCACGGACATCGTCGCGGAGCTCGGGCGGCTGCCGGACCTCGTCGGCCGGACGCACGAGTGCGACTGGCCCGCGGAGGTCGCCACTGTGCCTGTCGTGACCACGAGCGAGGTCGACGCCGACCGGATGTCGAGCCGGGAGATCTCCGCCGCGGTCGGCGCCGGGCACCAGGGCTCGTCGCTGTACGGGCTGGACACCGAGACCCTCGCCGGGCTCGCGCCGGACCTCGTGCTCACCCAGGACCTGTGCGAGGTCTGTGCGGTCTCCTACCGCCGGGTGTCCGAGGCGGTGCGCGTCATGGACGCCGGCCCGCGGGTGCTCAGCCTGGAACCACGGACGCTCGCCGAGGTGCTCGACACGGTGCGGGTGGTCGGCGACGCGCTCGGTGTGCCGGACGTCGCGGCCGCGCGCACGGCTGCACTGCGCCGACGGCTCGACGAGGTGCGCCGACGGGTCGCCGGCCGGGCGCGCCCGGCGGTCCTCGCGATCGAGTGGCTCGACCCGGTATGGCCCGCCGGCCACTGGGTGCCGGAGCAGATCGAGCTCGCCGGCGGCGTGCCGCTGCTGGCCGGCGCGGGCGAGCACACCGCCGCCATCGAGTGGCGGCTGGTGCTCGACGCCCGCCCGGAGGTGATCGTGTTGCTGCCGTGCGGTTTCCCGCCCGACCGGACCCGCGCGGAGCTGGCCCTGCTGACCGAGCGGACCGGCTGGCGAGACCTGCCGGCCGTGCGCGCGGGCGCGGTGTGGGTGCTCGACGGCCCGGCGTACTTCAACCGGCCGGGGCCGCGCGTGGTGCGCGGCGCCGAGGTGCTCGCCCACGTGCTGCACGGCGCGTACCCTGATGTCACCGCGGCCGAGGCCGCGCCGGTTACTCCCCCTCGGCCGGGAACCCCTCCTCCGACGGGAAGCGCTCGGTCCACCACGGGGTCCAGCGCTCCTTGATCCGCGCCAGCCGGGCGTCGTCGAGGCCGTAGGTGGACAGCACGGCCATCGCGGCGCCGTCCGGCTTGTCGTCGGTGGGGCCGACGCCGGACACGACGAGCAGGCCGTCGCCCCAGGCGTCGACGGTGACGCCGTACTGGTGCGCCGAGCGGAACCAGACCTCGCCCTTGACGTGCTCGCCGAGCAGGCTCGTCTCGACCGTCGGACCCGCGGGCAGGCCGAGCTCGTCGACGACCGAGCGGCCGGACTCGTTGCTGCCGGCGAAGAACAGCGTGCGCCGGGCCGCGCCGGGCTGACGCTCGACGGCGAACTTGAGCTGGTGCATGAAGGTGATCCAGCCCTCGGTGATCTCGGTGTAGTAGGCGTCCCATTCCGGGTTGGTGCCGCGGGGCGCGCGGGTGAGCGTGACGCGGGTGGCGTCGCCGTCGGCCTCGAGCCGGATGAGGTCGCCGCCCTGCACGTCGAGCGTCCGGGCGGCGGCGTCCTCGGTGATCTCGGTGAAGTAGATGAGATCGATCTCGCCGTCGAGGCCGTCGTAGTCCCAGCCGTGCCAGTGGCGGATGGTTTCCTTGTCGCGCAAGGCATGCCACACGGAGTCCACCGGGGCCGCGACGGTGACCTCGATCCGTGGCGTGCTGTCGCTCATGACTCTGCCTCCTCCGCTCCGTGGCGCCGGAACGCTCCGCAGGCTCCGCTCCACCGGCGCCCTCCGCGGACTCGGCAGCGGCACGAATATCGATGATTCGCTCCGCAAGCTCCGCTCATGAGGCTTCTCCTTGGTTGTCAGCAGGGGCCGGATGACCGCCGACGACCATCCGGTAGGGGCGCCCGTCCGGGCTGTCGAACCGGGCGACGACCTGGCGGAGCGCCTCGGCCAGCTCGTCGGTGAACGCGCGCACGTCGCCGGGATGCCCGAACCGCACCTCGGCCTCGACGGTGAAGGTGAGCAGCCGCTTGCCCTTCGCGACGGCGCCGGCCTGCATCCGCGCCACGTCCCGCACGGTCGCCGCGGCGACCCCGACGAGGTGCTCGGCGGCGTACTGGTCCTGCGCATGCTCGACCTCGCCCGCGATCATCATGGTGGGGTCAACGACGAAGGTGCCGGGGCGGGTGCGCATGATCCGCTCGACACAGCCCCTCCTCGGTCTTTCCTCGACGAGCTCGACGAGCCCGGCGTTCTCGAGGGCGCGGAGGTGGTAGTTGACGCGCTGCCGCGGAAGGTCGAGCGCGGCGGCGAGCTGGGTGGCCGAGCTCGGCGTGCGCAGCAGCGCGAGGAGCTCCCGCCGGATCGGCGAGAGCGCGAGCCGCACCTGATCGGGCTGGTCTACGTAGGTGATTCCAGTGGCCACGGTCACATCATTCAATTGACAGTTTTTCTTGTCAATAGACGATCCGGGCCTGAGTGGGGGACTCGCGGGTCCGGAACGAGGACTCGCGGGGTCTGGGGGGTTGGGCTCGCGGGGTCAGCCGCCGGAGATGAGGGACGGGCCGGTCGCCAGGAGGTGGGCGAAGCGGGCCGCGCCCGCGCGGGCCGCTCGTTCGAGGTGCCAGCGGCGGACCTGGAAGGTCTCGGCCGGCACCGAGAAGGCCACCGCGCCCATTACCCGGTTCTGGGTGTCCAGCACCGGCGCCGACAGGCACGCCAGCTCCGGCTGGAACTCCTCGATCTCCAGCGCCATCCCGGCCCGCTCGACGTGGTCCAGCTCGGTGTCGAGGTCGGCCGCGCGCACGTGCGTCCGCTCGGTCAGCTTGGGCATCCCCGCCCCCGACAGGTACTCGCGACGGGCCCGCCGCGGCATCGACGCCAGCAGCACCTTCCCGAACGCCGTCGCGTGCGCGGCCTCGTGGAAGCCGAAGTCCAGCGGCGTCGCGCGCGGGAACTCCGGCGAGTCGGCGACCGCGGCCACCACGATGTCGGTCTCCCGGAACACCGTGTAGTACGCCGCCGCCTCGGCGCGCCGGTGCAGGTGGTGCAACTCGTCCTGCAGCTCTTGGCCGACGTCGAGCTCCGCGCACAGTCGCTGGTACAGACTGCCGACCTTGTAGCCGAGCCCGAACCCGCGGCCGTGCCCGAGCCGGATCAGGTATCCCTCGTGCACCAACGTGTTGAGCAGGTGATACGTCGTCGACAGGTTGTAGCCGGCGCGTCTGGCCACCGCCTTGGCCGTGATGCCGTCGCCCGCGGAACCGACGATGTCGAGCACCCGCAACGCCCGCTGCGCGGACCCGATCAACCCACTGGTCTCGCGCGAAGCCGTTTGCTCGGTCACCGACAACCTCCACCGGTTCGCCGTCGAACTGCGGCAGGCCGCCCACATGGCAGCGGGGTGGCGCCTTCCGCCGGCACCACCCTGCCGACCCTACGTCAGAGCAGGGCCGGGCAACAGGTCTGACATGACCGTCGCGTGTATGCAAAAAAGTGTCGAACGATTCAGTTGGCCATCTGGTTGGTGACCGCCTCCGGATATCTGGTGTGCAGAAGTCCCCGGCAGAAGCCGGCATTGCCGTCGATGCTCACCCGGACCGCCCTGGCGAAGCGCAGCCGCAGCGGCGCCTCGGCCGCGCCGATCGGCCGACCGTGCTCGTCGAGCAGCAGCGGCGAGCCGGGGTCGCACGGCAGGCCCAGCTCGGCCCGTCGCCGCAGGACCGCGTCCAGCTCGGGCGACGCGGGCACGTCACCGAGCGAGCACCCCACCGGGTCGAGGTCGGCCAGGCCCATCGCCAGCCGGTCCAGGCTCGCGAGGTAGGCCTTGCGCCGGAACGTCAGCCGCAGCTCGTCGAGCTCGGCGTCGGCATCGCCGGGGAAGGAGCCGGCGAACCCCGCGCCGCCGGCGACTCCCGCGTTGATCTCCGCCGCCGCGAAGTGGTCCTCGAGCTGAACATCCACAGTGGACACGTCGGGCAGCGCGGCGACCGCGTCGTGGGCGTCGGCGACCATGAGGTAAGCGAAGTTCGGCGCGCAGAAGTACGTCGGCAGCCGCAGCCGGACGTGCGCGTGGCCGCGCACGACCACCGCCTCGCGCACGAAGCCGAGCTCGGTGATCGGCCGGTCCAGCTCCGGGTCGCGCACCGTCCCGAGCGCGTCCCACAAACCCTGCGCCGATGGTTCGCGCGCAAGCTCACTCACGCCGGCACCTTGGGCTCGGACCCCACCGCGGTGCCGCTGTCGGAGGCCACGTCGGGCAGCCGCAGCTCCGCGGGCACCTCGATGTCGTACAGCTCGGCCGCGTTCAGCCCGAGGATCTTCTTCTTGATCTGCGGGGTCAGCTGGGTGTACTCGGTCATGTCCGCCGGGATCTGGAAGTCGACGAACCGCTCGATCAGCCAGCGCGGCGTCCAGATCGCGTAGTCGCTCGCGAACGTGATCCGGTCCTCGCCGATCCAGTACAGCAGCTCGCCGATGATCTGCGCGAAGTAGCGCGGCCTCGTGTGGATGAACGGCAGCGCGACGGCGAGCCCGCCGTAGACGTTCGGCTCCTGGGTGGCGATCCAGCAGAAGTCCTCCAGCCGCGGAAGGCCGACGTGCTCGACGACGAACGTCAGCTCCGGGAACGCCGAGGCGACGTCGTCCACGTCGGCCACGTCGAACGCGTCCCGGTTGAGCGGGTAGATCGTCGGTCCCTTGTGGACGTGGATGTTGCGGATGCCGAGCTCCTGGCACTTCTCGAGGTAGCGGTAGGACCACGGGTCGGTGAGCTTCCAGCCTTTCGAGTCGCCCTTCCACTCCGCGGTGTAGAGCTTCACGCCGCGCAGGTTCCACCGGTGCGCCAACGCCTCCAGCTTGTCCAGGCCCGCCTCGCCGTCGCGCGGGTCCCACGCGCCGTTGACGATGAACTTGTCCGGGTGCTTCTCGGCCAGCGCGCCGTCCTGCTCGGTGGTGTTGAACCCGTTGACGTAGAAGTCGGTGAGGTAGGTCGGCTGGAAGATCGCCTTGTCCACGTAGCCGACCTCGAACAGGTCGTGCAGGATCCGCTCCTCGGACTGCTGCCAGAACTCCTCGAGCGTCCAGACCTCGGACTCCGGCGAGAGGTTGCGGTGGTAGTCGTAGAAGCAGTTGATGAAGCCCTCGCCGTAGCGGTTGGCCTGGTTGGACGGTCGCCCGTCCCAGAAGTGGATGTGCCCGTCGACGATGAAGTACTTCTGACCGTCCTTCTCGTACATGGTGGTGTCAGCTCCGTTCGGGAACGAGAATTCCGCGGCCCCGCAGGCGACCGTTGTCGAGGTCGTCCATCGCGTCGTTGACCGCGTCGAGCGGGTAGGTCTTGGTGTGCAGACTCACTTTCCCTTGTGCGGCAAGGGTCATCAGCTCGTCGAGGTCGTTGTAGGAACCGACCAGGTTGCCGATCACGTTGATCTCGGTGGAGATGATGTCGATCGTCGGGATGTCGACGTGGCCGCCGTAGCCGATCACGAAGTAGGACCCGGCGCGGCGCAGCATCGACACGCCTTCGGCCTCGGTGCCCTTCTCGCCGACGAAGTCGAGCACCACGTGCGCGCCCTCGCCGCCGGTCAGGTCGGCCACCGCGGCGACGTGTGTGCCGTCGGCCACCACGGTGTGCGCGGCGCCGTAGCCCTTGGCGAGCTCCAGCGCCGCCGCGGAGCGGTCGACCACGATCACCTCCGCGGGCGACAGGGCGGCCAGGCACTGCACGCCGATGTGCCCGAGGCCGCCGGCACCGATCACGACGACCTGGGTGCCCGGGTACAGCAGCGGCACGGCCTTGCGCACCGCGTGGTAGGCGGTGAGCCCCGCGTCGGCGAGCGCGGCCACGTCGGCCGGTCGCAGCGAGGGGTCGAGCTTGATCACCGAGCGGGCATGGGTGCGGAGCAGCTCGGCCATGCCGCCGTCGGAGTCGATGCCGGGGAACCGCGAGTCGGCGCAGTGCACGTCGTCGCCCGCCCGGCAGGCCCGGCACAGCCCGCAGGTGGCGAGCGGGTGCAGGATCACCGTGTCCCCCGGCGCGACGTTCGACACGGCCGAGCCGACCGCGCGCACCCAGCCCGCGTTCTCGTGCCCGATCGTGTACGGCAGCGCGACGCCGGACTTCTCCGCCCACTGCCCCTCGACGATGTGCAGGTCGGTGCGGCACAGCCCGGCGCCGCCGATCTCCACCAGCATATCGAGGGGGCCGGCGACCACCGGCTCGGGCACCTCCTCCACCACGGGGCGTTTGTCGTACTCGTGCAGCCGCACGGCTTTCATCGCCACTCCCCTTCGACGTCCTTCGGGAACGCCTTCGATGGTTCGACGGTGCGCGAGCGGGGTCAACAGGACTGATTCCATCCAGACGAAATACCGCGGGTTATTTCACGGACTCGGAATTTCGTCCGGCACAATTGCCGATCATGTGGCTTCGGGAGCGTGCTCGGCTCCTGGCGAACCGGCACCGGCTCGCCGTCGAGGCGGCCGCGCGCTACCCCGACGTCCAGAAGCTCGCCGGCACCCCGCTGCTCACGCGGCCCGAGTGGGTGCCCGGCCGTCCGGTCCCGCTGACCGACCTGCCGATCACCTCGGTCCCGAGCTCGTCGGGCACACCGCTGCCGCCCGGCCCCGTGCCGGACGGCCACGGCAGCTACTCGGCGGCGATGGCCGCCCTGGACGCGCCGGCGGTGTTCGAGAACCGGCCGACGTACCGGCTGCTGTCGGCATCCCTGCGCGAGCCGCTCCTCGTGTTCGGGCCCGGCACATACTTCGACGGCATCGACACCGGCGAGGCCGCCGCCCACGAGTACGCGGCGGGTGGACCGACACCCCTGCGCGACGCGATCGGCGATCCCACCGACCTGGCGCGCCGCCCGGTGAACCTGGCGATCAGCGCCCTGACGATCCGCGCCGGGACCCGCCGCACGTTCTTCCTGCACTGGCGGGACCCGGCGAAGGTCGGCCACGCGGGCGGGCTGTACCAGGTGGTGCCGGTGGGTGTGTTCCAGGCGAGCGGCCCGTCGCCGGAGGACTTCTCGCTGTGGAACTTCATGCTGCGCGAGTACGCGGAGGAACTGCTGGGCGAGCCGGAGCGGTCTGCGGTCGACTACCCGAAATGGCCGTTCGCCCGTGCGATGACGTCGGCGTTGCGAGCCGGCCGGATCCGCGCCAACTGCCTCGGCCTCGGCGTCGACCCGCTGACCTTCGCGACCGACCTGCTGGTGTCGGTGGAGATCGACGCCCCGGTGTTCGACGCGATCTTCGGCGCCCGGGTGGCGGCGAACGACGAGGGCTCGGTGACCGAGCAACCGTTCACCGCGGAAGCGATCGATGGCCTCCCGATGCAGGCCGCCGGCGCCGCCCTGGTCCGCAGCGCCCTCGACATGCTGGCCGACGGCTGACGGGTGTGCGAGGCTCTGCCCGTGCGTCCTACGTTGTACGAGTTCGCCGGCGGTGAGCAGGCGTTGCTCGCGTTGGCTCGGGCTCATCACGCGCGGTGTCTCGCCGACCCCGAGCTGAACCACCCGTTCTCCCATCCCGATCAGCATCCCCGGCACGTCGAGCGGCTCGCCGCCTACTGGGCCGAGGTCATGGGCGGGCCGCCGAAGTACTCCACGGAGTGCAGCGACCAGTCGGCGATGCTGCGCCTGCACGCGGGCAACGGCGACATGTCCGACCTCGGGCGCCGGTTCGTCGACTGCTTCGTGCGGGCCGCCGACGACGCGAAGCTGCCCGACCTGCCCGAGTTCCGCGCGGCGCTCCGGGCCTACATGGAGTGGGCGGTGGCCGGGGTCCTGGTCCACCCGGACACCGACGCGACCGTCCCGAATGGACTGTCCATGCCACGCTGGTCGTGGGACGGTCTCACGACGGGCTAGAGCGTGTCCGGCCGGAACGTTTGATGCGGTGCGAGTCGCACGTCCGGGCTCAGCGCCGTGCTGCCTACATATCAGGGCGTGTCTCGTGGATCTTGGTCGATGGGATTCGTGATCCAGCTGGCTCTTGGCAAGGCGGCGGAAGGTCGCGCATACCGGGTTGTATTCGGGCCTTTCGACAACGCGGCCAGGGGGCAGCTGGGCGCGAATACCACGATCCAAGATCCGCGAGACATGGCCTAGTGCCGCATCAGGCAACGTTCGCCCGTTGTCGGCTGGCGGTGTCAGCCCATGCTGTGTGGCGCGGTTTACTCGGCCTCAAGTTGGTGGTCGGCCCAGATGTAGCTTTTGGGCAGCAAGTCGGTGATATGGACGGTTCGGATGCGCTCGTCTTCACCGACGATGACCTTGAGGGCGGGGAAGTAGTCGAGAAGGACCTGACGGCACCGGCCGCACGGAGGAACAACCCCTCGGTCACGGTCGCCCACGGCGACGATTGTGTCCAGCTCGTACGCGCCCTGGGCGGCTGCAGCACCGATGAGGACCAGCTCGGCGCAGGGGCCTCCCGTGAAGTGGTGGGCGTTCACCGCGGTGACGATCCGGCCGTCTAGGGCGCGGGCTGCGGCTGCCATGGTGTGGTTGTCGCCCTGGCAGCGAGTGCGAGCGACGTGAGCCGCGGCCTGGATGAGTTCGTGGTCGACGGGGTGGGTCTGCGTGGTCATCTTCTCTGCCTTCGTCGGGTATCAGGCGACGTTGACCCGCGTGATGAGGGTGTGCAAGTGAATATCGGCGGTGTGCTTGTTCCGCCAGATGATGTAGCGGCGGATCATGCTTGCCTGCTCCTTGTGGCTGGCGTGGTCAGTGCCGTCCAGCGTGAAGTAGCGCAGGGCGGTGAACTGGCCCTCGATGCGGTTGAGCCAGGAGCTGTTGGTCGGGGTGCAGGCGAGCTCGACGTTGTTGGCCTCAGCCCAGTCGCCAACGCCCGGGGTGGGGCTGGAGGTTGAGCGGGCCGAACTCGTCCAGGCAGAAGATGACTTCGGGCTCCCCGTCCTCGGGTATGACCTCGCCGTCGGCGATCGCGTAGAGGTGCTCGACGCGGGCCTTCTTGGCGGCGTAGTCGGGGTCGCGGGAGGTCTTCCAGGTCCTTATGCGTTGAAAAAGAGACGCCCTCCTCGCGCAGCAGGACCCGAAGGCCTTCGTGGCTGATGTCGTCGACCACCCCCTCGGCGACCAGGAAGTCGGCCAGCTTGGCCAGGCTCCAGGTCGAGAACGGCAGGCCGTGCTCGACCGGCTTCGACTTGGCGATCTTCTTGATCTCGCGGCGTTCCGGGAGGGTGAAGGTCTTGGGCCGGCCGCCTTTGTACTTCGGGTAGAGCGAGTCGGAGCCATCGGCGTTGAAGTTATGAGTCACGTCCCGAACCCGGTCCGCGCTGGTGAACGACACCTCGGCAATCTTCGCCACTGGCATGCCCTGCGCGGACAACAGCACCATCTGGGCCCGCCGCCAGGTCACCACTGACCCGGTGCCTCTGCGGACGATCCGCGACAGGCGCTGTCCCTCGTCGTCATCGATCTCGCGGACGCGTACTCGTTCTGCCACCCGGACAGCCTGACGACACCGCGCCGCCCGGACCAGCATCCGAACGGCGCGTCACGTCACTACGGGCAAAGGTTGTCTGATGCGGCACTAGTACCCCGCCATACCCGTTCGGCGTGTAGCAGGCCGCAGACGAACAACACGGCCTGGGCCCGCACCGGCAGCGTGGCGGCATATGTGACATCCGTCGAACGCAGAACACCCTGCGAAGTTGATCTTTGGAATGCCGCCTTCAACCAGGGGTTCTGCGTCTTCCTTCGCACCCCAACACCCGAACAACAGCGTTCAGAATGGTGGTGGTGCGGGTTCGGGGTGGGTGAGGGGTTCTGGTGTGTGGGGGTAGTGGAACCCGCAGGGTGAGATCCATTCGAGGATCCCGGCGCGTTTGATGATCTTCCAGCCGCCGAAGGTCTTGCCGCGGTGGTGGCTGCGGCAGGCGGGGTGCAGGTTGTGTTCGTCGGTCGGCCCGGCCGGGTAGGGCTCGCGGTGCTCCAAATCGCACTGCTGGGCGGGGCGGACACAGCCCGGTCCTGTGCAGGTGGGCATGGTGGCGTGGAGGTGGTCGCGCAACGCTGCGGGCGGGGTGTAGCGGCGGCGCCCCACGTCCAGGACGCGGCCGGTCGCGGGCTCGGTCAGGATCCGCCGCCACGTCGCATCCGCCTGGTAAGCAAGGTCGACGGCCTGTTGGGCGGCGATGTCGCCGTAGCCGACCAGGTGCCCGGGGGTGTTGTCCACCCCGAGCGCGGCCCGGGCCCGCAGGGTCACCTGGACGGTGATCTTCGCGTGTTCGAAGTCCTTGCCCGCCAGCAAGTCCAGGGCCACATCGGAGCGGAGCTGGTCCATCGTCCGCCCATCGGCACCACCGGTGTCCCGGAGCTGATAGGCGATCGCATCCACCCGTTTCGCCGCCACCTGGACCCGCGCCGCCGGGCCGTGCACGGTCAGCGCGGCGCACCCGTCCTCGGTCGGATACATGTCCACCCGCCGCCGCGCCACCCGTTCTTCGTGCAACGCTTGCAGGGCGTCGGCGTTCACCCGAGCCACGATCCGCCGCAACACTCGAACCAACTTGACGGCCGGCATGTCCTCGACCCGGTCCAGGATCTGGCCTTCGACCGTGGCGGTGTCCTCGAGCGACAACGACAGGGTGGCGTCGGCGATCTTCGACGCCCGATACGGATCAAGCCGACCGGCCTTGATCGCCGCCAACGTCCGCGGCAACCGAGTCGCCAACGCAACCGCCAACTCCAGACGCTGCTGCGCGGCGCGGAGCGAGATCCGAAACAACGCGGCGACCTCGAGTGCGTCGAACTCACCACCACTGGCCGCGGTGTACACCGC
>NZ_WHTD01000074.1 GCF_009379765.1 Actinophytocola sp.
CGGACAACCCCGAGTACCCGCGCACCGACGTGTACGGCTCGCTCGACGAGCTGGAGCGCGACTTCGGGGTGCGGCCGGGGGACCTGCACCGGCCGTTCGTCGACGAGCTGACCCGGCCCAACCCGGACGACCCGACCGGGCAGTCGACCATGCGCCGGGTGCCCGAGGTGCTGGACTGCTGGTTCGAGTCCGGCTCGATGCCCTACGCCCAGGTGCACTACCCCTTCGACAACGCCGACTGGTTCGAGCACCACTACCCCGGCGACTTCATCGTCGAGTACAACGGCCAGACCCGCGGCTGGTTCTACACGATGCACGTGCTGGCCACCGCGCTGTTCGACCGGCCCGCGTTCCGCAACTGCGTTGCGCACGGCATCGTCCTGGGCGACGACGGGCAGAAGATGTCCAAGTCGCGCAAGAACTACCCGGACGTCAACGAGGTGTTCTCGCGCGACGGCTCGGACGCGATGCGCTGGTTCCTGATGGCGTCGCCGATCCTGCGCGGCGGCGACCTGGTGGTGACCGAGCGCGGCATCCGCGACGCCGTCCGGCAGGCCGTGCTGCCGCTGTGGAACTGCTGGTACTTCCTTGCCCTGTACGCGAACGCGGAGTCGGCCGAGGGCACGTGGCGGACGGACTCGCCGCACGTGCTCGACCGCTATGTGCTCGCCAAGACGCACTCGCTCGTCGTCGCGACCCGCGAGGCGCTGGACGTCTACGACCTGTCCGGCGCCTGCGCGGGCGTGCGGGACTACCTCGAGGCGCTCACCAACTGGTACGTGCGGCGCTCCCGGGACCGGTTCTGGGCCGGCGACCAGGACGCGATCGACACGCTGCACACGGTGCTCGAGGTCGTGTCGCGGGTGGTCGCCCCGCTGCTGCCGCTGACCGCGGAGGCGGTGTGGCGCGGGCTCACCGGCGAGCGGTCGGTGCACCTGGCCGACTGGCCGGCCGACGACCTCCTGCCGGCCGACGACGCGCTGGTGACGGCCATGGACCGGGTGCGCCAGGTGTGCTCGGCCGCGCTCGCGCTGCGCAAGTCGAACAGGCTGCGCGTGCGGCTGCCGCTGGCGTCCCTCGTGGTCGCCGCGCCGGACGCGGAGTCGCTCTCGCCGTTCACCGACCTGGTCAAGGACGAGGTGAACGTCAAGGAGGTCGTGCTCACCACGGACGTGGCGGCGCACGGGCACTTCGAGCTGGTGGTCAACGCGCGCGCGTGCGGGCCGCGGCTCGGGGCGGACACGCAGAAGGTCATCCGCGCGGTGAAGGCGGGGGAGTGGACCTCCGCCGGCGACACGGTGGTCGCGGCCGGCATCGAGCTGCTGCCGGGCGAGTTCCAGCGCCGGCTGGTCGCCACCGACACCGGTGCGGCCGCGGAGCTTCCCGCGAGCTCGGGGCTGGTGGTCCTCGACCCGGCCACGACGCCGGCGCTCGAGGCCGAGGGCGTGGCCCGTGACCTGGTGCGCGTCGTCCAGCAGGCCCGGCGGGACGCCGGCCTCGACGTGGCCGACCGGATCGCGCTGACCGTGCAGGCCCCGGACGACATCGTCGCCGCGATCCGCGCGCACGAGGCGTTCGTGTCCGGCGAGACCCTCGCCGGCGCGGTGTCCTACGGCCCGGTGACCGACGGCTTCGCGGGCACCGTGGGCGACGGCGTCGACGTCGTGGTGCGGGTGGTCAGGAGCTGACCGTGGCCGTCTCCGCGACGCCGGCGCCACGGTTCCCGCGATGACCGGTCCCTTCCGCTTCGCGGTCCGCGTGAAGCCCGCCGCCCGCCGCGACTCGGTGGGCGGCCGCTGGGCGGAGGACGCCCTGATCGTGGCGGTGCAGGCGCCCGCGGTGGACGGCAAGGCGAACGAGGCGGTCCGCCGCGCCCTGGCGAAGGCGTTCGGCATCCGCCGCCGGGACGTCACGATCGTCACGGGGGAGCGCGGCCGGGACAAGCTGGTGGAGCTGGTGGGTGCGACCGACCCGGCGACGCGCCTGACCGAGCTCCTGGCCTGACCCGCGAGTCCAACCCCCAGAACCCGCGAGTCCAACGTTCAGGACCTCCGAGTCCAACGTTCAGGACCCGCGAGTCCCCGGTTCGCGACTCAGGCCGTCAGGGTCCAGACGGCGTCGGCGATCGCGTCGCTGTTGCGGTCCAGGGCGGTCGCGTCGATGTTGGTCAGCGTGTCGCAGGACTGGTGGTAGCACGGGTCGAACGCGGCGCCCGCCGTGCCGCCCCACTTCGCCGCCTGGTCCGCCGACTTGGTCTCCTCCGCGCCGCTGAACACCCCGCCCGTCGGGATGCCCGCGTCCGCGAACGCCGCGTGGTCCGACCGGCCACCGACGGACACCGGCTCCGTCGCCACGCCGAGCTCCGCGTAGTGGTCGTTCAGCATCGTCTCGATGGCGGCTGAGCCCTCCGGCTGGCCGTTCGAGTCGTAGACGAAGTACCCGGCGTTCGGCGAGCCGATCATGTCGAAGTTCACGTAGCCGGCGATCTTGTCGAGCTCCGCGGCCGGCAGGCTCGACACGTAGTTCGAGGAGCCGACCAGGCCGAGCTCCTCCGCGCCCCACCACCCGAACCGCAGGTGCTTCGCCGGCTGCAACCCCTGCTCGGCCACGGTCAGCGCCACCTCCAGCAGCGCCGCCGACCCCGAGCCGTTGTCGTTGATCCCGGGCCCGCGCGTCACGCTGTCCGCGTGCCCGCCGAACATCATCACCGCGTTCTCGTCCCCGCCCGGCCAGTCGGCGATCAGGTTCCACCCCGTGCCGCCCGCGGTGAACTCCTGCAGTGACGTCGTGAAACCGGCCGCGTCCAGCGCCGCCTCGATGTAGTCGAGCCCCGCGCGGTACCCCGGCTGCCCGTGCGCCCGGTTCCCGCCGTTCGCGTCCGCGATCGCCTGTAACCGAGCCAGATGCGCCTGCACGTCGGCCACCGGGATGTCCGGGCCGGCCGCGAACGGAGCCTTGGTGTACGACACCGGTGCCGACACCGATGCCGACGCGTCCGGGACCTGGTCCACCGCGGCCGCGGCGCAGGCGGTGGCGAGGGTGAGGGCGACGGTGCCGAGCGTGACGAAGGTGTGGCGGAGCCTCATGATCATCCCTCCGGAGAGTTATGGATCTCTCGCCAGCGTGTCAACGGTCCGTTTCGCACGCTAGGTTCATTCGTCGGTACTTCGCCGAAGCATCAGGAGGTGGGGGTGGGCCCCGAGCTGACCATCGTGCTGGGGGCAGCCGCGGCCGTCCTCCTCGTCGCCGTGGTGGCGGTGCGGATATCCGTGCGGCTCGGATTTCCCTCGCTCCTGCTGTATCTCGGGATCGGCGTCGTCCTCGGTGAGTCCGCCATCGGGATCCAGTTCGACAACGCCGATCTCACCCAGTCGCTCGGGCTCGCCGGGCTCGTGCTGATCCTCACCGAAGGCGGGCTCACCACCCGCTGGCCGCAGGTCAAGACATCGCTGTGGCCAGGAATCATGCTGTCCACTGTGGCCGTCGGGGTGAGCATCGGGGTCACCGGCGTGGCGCTGCACCTGCTGCTCGGGTTGGACTGGCGGATCGCGCTGCTGTGGGGCGCGGTGCTCGCCCCGACCGACGCGGCGGCGGTGTTCAGCGTGCTGCGCAGCGTCGCGGTGAGCCGCAGGCTCGTCGGCGCCCTCGAGCTGGAGTCCGGCATGAACGACGCCGCCTCCTACAGCATGGTCGTGCTGCTCGCCTCCGGTGGCGTGTTCACCCTGGGCCTGCCGTTCGTGATGCTCTACGAGCTGGTCGTGGGCGCGGTGGTCGGCGTCGTCCTCGGCTGGCTCGGCGCGTACGCGCTGCGCCGCGCGGCACTGCCGTCCACCGGTCTCTATCCACTTGCGACAGTCGCGGTGCCGGTGCTCGCGTTCTCCACCGGCTCGGCGGTCCACGCCTCCGGGCTGCTCGCCGCGTACGTGGCCGCGCTGGTGCTCGGCAACTCGCGACTGCCGCACCGCACCGACACGCTCTCCTTCGCCGAGGGTTTCGGCATGCTGTCCCAGATCGGGTTGTTCGTGCTGCTCGGCCTGTACATGTCGCCCGGCCGGGTGCTCGACGCGGTGATCCCGGGCCTGGTCGCGGGTGTGGTGGTCACGCTGGTCGCCAGACCGCTGTCCGTGATCGTCTCGGCGACGCCCTTCCGCATGCCGTGGCGAGAACAGGTGTTCCTGTCCTGGGCCGGGCTGCGCGGCGCGGTGCCGATCGTGTTCGCGATGGTCCCGATCACCGTGGGCCTACCGGGCGCCCAGCGGCTCGTCGACGCGGTGTTCGTGCTGGTCATCGTGCTGACCCTGGTGCAGGGGAGCACCCTCGGGCTGCTCGCCAGGCTGCTCGGCATCGGCGGCGGCGCGCGGTCCCAGGAGATCGACGTGGACGCCGCGCCGCTCGACGAGCTGGGCGCGGTGCTGCTGCAGGTCCGCATCCCGCCCGGCTCCAAGATGCACGGCGTCTACCTGACCGAGCTGCGCCTGCCGGTCGGCGCCACGGTGAGCCTCGTGGTGCGCAAGGGCGTCAGCCACACCCCGGCGCCGACCACCCGGCTGCAGGAGGACGACCAGCTGCTGGTCGTCGCCACCGAGCAGGCCCGCTCGGAGACCGAGCACCGCATCCGCGCGGTCGACCGCGCCGGCCGGTTCGCCAGGTGGAAGGGCGAGACCGGCCAGGAGAGCTGACCCGGCCGGCCCCGGCCGGTCAGTCGGTGAGCATGCTGATCTGGCGCATCTTGTTCGTGGCATCGAGCGCCGCGACCTTGTACGACTCGGCCAGCGTCGGGTAGTTGAACACCGTGTCCACGAGGTAGTCGACGGTGCCGCCGCAGCCCATCACCGCCTGTCCGATGTGGACGAGCTCGGTGGCGCCGGTCCCGAACACGTGCACGCCCAGCAGTGACCGGTCCTCCGGCGACACCAGCAGCTTCAGCACCCCGTAGGAGTCGCCGATGATCTGGCCGCGGGCGAGCTCGCGGTAGCGCGACACGCCGACCTCGAACGGGATCCGCTGCTCGGTGAGCTCGTCCTCGGTCCGGCCGATGTAGCTGATCTCCGGGATCGTGTAGATGCCGATCGGCTGCAGCTCGTGCATCTCGTGCACCGGCTCGCCGCACGCGTGGTGGGCGGCGAGGCGCCCCTGCTCCATCGAGGTGGCGGCGAGCGCGGGGAAACCGATCACATCGCCGACCGCGTAGATATGCTCGACCTCGGTGCGGAAGTTGGCGTCGACCTTGATCCGGCCGCGCTTGTCGGCGGACAGGCCCGCCGCGGGCAGGTCGAGGTGGTCGGTCATGCCCTGCCGGCCGGCCGAGTACATCACCGTGTCGGCGGGGATCTTCTTGCCGCTCTCGAGGATCGTGACCGTGCCGTTCTTGTACCGCTCCACCCCGGAGACGGTCTCGCCGAACCGGAACGTCACCGCGAGGTCACGCAGGTGGTACTTGAGCGCCTCGACGACCTCGGTGTCGCAGAACTCCAGCATCCGCATCCGCTGCTCGATCACGGTGACCTTGGTGCCGAGCGCGGCGAACATCGACGCGTACTCGATGCCGATCACCCCGGCGCCGACGACGATCATGGTCCGCGGGATCCGGTCCAGCGAGAGGATGCTGTCCGAGTCGATGATCGTCTGCGCGTCGAAGTCCACACTGGACGGACGGGCCGGCGTCGTGCCGGTGGCGATCACGATCTTGTCCGCGGTCACCGAGCGCTCCTGCCCGCTGCCGTCGGAGACCTGCACGGTGTGCTGGTCGGTGAACCGGCCCATGCCGGGCAGCACGTGCACGCCGTTGCGGGAGAGCTGGCTGCGGATCACGTCGACCTCGCGCCCCACCACGTGGCTGGTGCGGGCGGTGAGGTCGCCGATCGTGATCTCCTCCTTCACCCGGTAGCTCTGGCCGTACAGCTCGCGCTGGCTCATGCCGGTGAGGTAGAGCACCGCCTCACGCAGGGTCTTGGACGGGATGGTGCCGGTGTTGATGCACACGCCGCCGATCATGTTGCGGCGCTCGACCAGCCCGACCTCCGCGCCGAGCTTGGCGGCCGCGATCGCCGCCTTCTGCCCACCAGGACCGGATCCGAGAACCAACACGTCGAAGTCCATTGGGCCAGTCTGACAGCACGCGGACGGTTGGACAGCCATCCGGCCGATCGGCTACGGTTTGTTCACGAAGGTCATGAGCGCCAGCGTCAAGCCCCGGCTTGCTGGCCGGCAACCCTCCTACCGCGGTGGGGTGCCCCGGGTGAGGACCAGGCCCTCCGCGAGGTGCGGGCGGGCAAGCGCGGGCCCCCGGACGGGTCCCCGACCCGGAGGCTCACAGATGACGCTCGCCATCCCCCATGCCCGCTCGGTCACCCACGCCGTGCCGCCGGTCGCCGGCGCGCGGCTCACCGTGCCGCTCGTGGACGGCCGCCGCGTGCCGTACGCCAACCTCGACCACGCCGCGAGCGCGCCCTGTCTGGACGCGGTCCGGGACGCGGTCGACGAGCTGCTGCCCTGGTACGCCAGCGTGCACCGAGGCGCGGGCTTCGCGTCCCAGGTGTCCACAAAGGTCTACGAGCAGGCGCGGGACGTGCTGCGCCGGTTCGTCGGCGCGCGCCGGACCGACGCCGTGGTGTTCACCCGCAACACGACCGACGCGCTGAACCTGCTGGCCCGCGTGCTGCCGAAGGGCACGTCGGTGGTGCACTTCGACACCGACCACCACGCGGCGCTGCTGGCATGGCGCGGCCTGCGGGTGCGCAGGCTGTCCGAGGCGGCCGGCCTCGACGCGGCGCTGCGGGACTGCCCGACCGGGCCGCGGCTGGTGGTCGTGACCGGCGCGTCGAACGTGACCGGTGAGGTGTGGCCGGTGGCCGAGCTCGCCGCCGTCGCCCGTCGGCACGGGGCCCGCGTCGTGCTCGACGCCGCGCAGCTCGCCCCGCACCGCCCGGTGGACATGCGCGTCCTGGACGTCGACTACGTGGTCCTGTCCGGGCACAAGCTGTACGCCCCGTTCGGCGCCGGCGCGCTGATCGGGCGGGCGGACTGGCTGCGTGCCGCAGACCCGTACCTGGCCGGCGGGGGAGCGACCAGCCGGGTGGCCGACCGCGGCACCCACCTGAGCGTCTCCTGGTCGACGGGGGTCGAGCGGCACGAGGCCGGCACGCCGAACGTCGTCGGCGCGCACGCGCTCGCGGTGGCGTGCGAGACGTTCCTGCGGAACGGTTGGCCGGCGGTCGTCGCCCACGAGCGGACCCTGCTGACCCGGCTGCGTGCCGGCCTCGCGACGGTGCCCGGCCTGCGCGAGCTGTCCCTGTTCGGCGCGGGGCACGACCGGGTCGGCGTGGTGAGCTTCGCCGTCGACGGCCAGGACCCGGGCCTCGTCGCGGCGGTCCTGTCGGCAGAGCACGGCATCGGCGTCCGGGACGGCGCGTTCTGCGCGCACATCGCGACCGACCGGCTGCTGTCCGCGGCGGGCGCGTCGGGTACCCGCGCGGTGCGGGCCAGCCTCGGCCTCGGCACCACCACCGAGCACGTCGACCGCCTGGCGGCGGCCCTGCGCGGGTTGGTCACCGACGGCCCCACCTGGGAGTACGAGCAGGTCGACGGCCGGTGGACGCCCAGCCCGGACCCGCGCGAGCTGCCCGCGTTCCTGTCCGCTGCTTGACCCCGGGACCCGGTTGACACGTGCCAGCGGCGGTGGTCGCGTGCCAGCCGTGGACAATGGCCGGGTGAGCGACGAGACCAGCACCGACACCGACCCGGACACCCACGCGGAGCAGCCGGGTGGGGCCGACGTGGGGCCGCCGCCGACGCCCCCCGAGCCGCCCCTGCCGCCCCTGCCGCCGCGCCGCGGCTGGCTGTTCGCCGTCGTGGCGCCGGTCGTGCTGGTCGCCGACATCATCACCAAGATCCTCGCGATCGCGGCGCTCGCCGGGGAGCCGCCGGCGCGGGTGCTCGGCGGGCTCGTCTACCTGCAGATCGTCCGGAACCCGGGGGCCGCGTTCGGCATGGCCACCGGGATGACGTGGCTGCTCACCTGCGTCGCCCTCGCGGTCGTCGTCGCGATCATCTGGATCATGCCCAAGCTTCGCTCGGTCGGCTGGGCCATCGGGCTCGCGCTCGTGCTCGCCGGCGCGCTCGGCAACCTCATCGACCGGTTCTTCCGCGAGCCGGGCCCGCTGCGCGGCCACGTCGTCGACTTCGTCTCGGTCTTCCAGCCCAACGGCGACTTCTTCCCGGTGTTCAACATCGCCGACTCGGCCATCGTCTGCGGCGGCATCCTCATCGTGCTGATGGCGTTGCTCGGCCGGGACTACGACGGCCGGCTCACGAAGGACAAGGCCGCGGACAAGGCCGCCGGCAAGGACCTGGACAAGGCTCCGGAGAAGTGACCGCCCGCACCCTGCCCGTGCCCGACGGGCTGGACGGCATGCGGGTCGACGCCGGCCTCGCCAAGCTCCTCGGCCTGTCCCGCACCACCGTCGCCGCGCTGGCCGAGTCCGGCGACGTCAGCCTCGACGGCCGGCCCGCGGGCAAGTCCGACCGGCTCGTCGCAGGCGCATGGCTCGAGGTGACGCTGCCCGAGCCGGACCGCCCCGTGCCGGTGCGGGCCGACCCGGTGCCGGGCCTGCGGACCATCTACGAGGACGACGACGTGGTCGTCGTCGACAAGCCGGTCGGCGTCGCGGCCCATCCGAGCCCCGGCTGGACCGGGCCGACGGTCGTCGGCGGGCTCGCCGCGGCCGGGGTGCGGGTGTCGACCTCCGGCGCGGCCGAGCGGCAGGGCGTCGTGCACCGGCTGGACGTCGGCACGACCGGCATCATGGTCGTGGCCAAGAGCGAGCACGCCTACACGGTCCTCAAGCGCGCGTTCAAGGACCGAACGGTCGAGAAGGGCTACCACGCGCTCGTCCAGGGCCACCCCGACCCGACGGTCGGCACCATCGACGCGCCGATCGACCGGCACCCCAAGCACGACTACAGGTTCGCCGTCGTCGCCTCCGGCCGGCCAAGCGTCACGCATTACCAGGTGCTCGAGGCGTTCCGGGCCGCGTCGCTCGTGGACATCAAGCTCGAGACCGGGCGAACACACCAGATCCGGGTGCACTTCTCGGCGCTGCGCCACCCCTGCGTCGGCGACCTGGCCTACGGCGCGGACCCGGTGCTCGCCAAGCGGCTCGGGCTGACCCGGCAGTGGCTGCACGCCCGCCGGCTCGGCTTCGAGCACCCCGCGGACGGCCGATGGGTCGAGTTCACCAGCGAGTACCCCGACGATCTGCGCATCGCCCTGGAGCGTCTCTCGGCCGAGGGCTGACGGTCGGTTTCGCGCCGTTCCGCGCACAACCGTGCCCGGAGTCGGCTACCGTCGATGGCAACGGTTAGTGTGCAATGGTCAACTGAGGGTAGTTGAGATGCCTGACCCTTCGCCGAACGACGGCTTCACCGCCAACCTCAACGACGCGGACAAGGCCGCGACACAGTCGTTGCCGGCCGCGGCGTCGCTGATTCGGGACCCGGTGACCTACCTGGTCTCGCTCGTCGACTTCGAGGGGGCGAACGTCTACCGCGCCGCCGACCGCGCGACGAATGCCTTCGGGCTGTACAAGGAGGGACTCGGCCGCCGGCAGCGGGACATCGCCCGGGTGGTCGACGAGACCGCCGAGGCGCTGAAGGACATCGTCAACGTGTACCGGCGCGTGGACGGGCAGGTCCGACCGTGGGTGTTGACCTCGGCAAGTCCGACGACCAGGTGGGGCACGCGATCGCGGACATGCGGGCCGCGCTGAACGCGATGCTCGACGGACGAGTGTGACGGGCGACCGCGGCGGGGAGATCGACCGCCCGGTGCACGACGACCTGAACGTCTCCTGTCGCTGGACCCGAAGAAGATCGAGGAGGAGTTCGCCCGGCTCCGCCAGGCCGCCTTCCTGATCGGCGAGAATTCCGAGGTGGTGGTCAAGGTGAGCGAGGCTTACCAACTGCTCGACGACTGGCGGGGCGCCGCCGCGGACGCCTTCCGGGATCAGCTGGTGCGCATCCAGACCTTCGTCAAGGAGAGCCAGCATCCGGCAGTCCTCGCCGGCCTGCAGGCGCTCGGTGCGTTGTTCAGCCTGGCGTACCACATGCGGCAGAGCTACCACGACCTGGCGGTCGTCGTGCGCAGCTGCGCCAACCACGAGATCGACCAGCAGCAGGCCAGGGAGGACAAGCTCAAGCTCGCGATCGGCAAGGAGCTGGTGCTGGCCGCGCTGTCGCTGAACCCGGCCAAGATGGCGAGTGCCGTGGTGGACTTCGGAGTGGAGGCGGCCGGGGCGCTCGGTGACTACTCGATCGAGGGAACCGGGGCCGACGTGGTGATCGACGCCTACCGGGACCGGAGCATCAGCCTGCGGGAGACCTTCGAGAGCAACCTCAACCTGCTCTCCCAACGAATGCAGGACGACTGGGCGAGCCAGGTGGAGAACGACGGGAAGCTTCAGGTGATGCAGCCGCTGAACCCCGTTGCCGACGTGGGCAGCCCGGATTTCAGCTACGAGGCGTTCAGCACCGAGGAGTACCCGCCCGGCGGGCCGTTCGCCAAGCAGGTGGATGTCGAGCGGAAGCGCTACGCCCAGGAGGAAGAGGCACACGACACCGAGATCAACCGGCGGCTCGAGGGGCACGACCGGTGAGGGCGGGCACATGGCGGATCGTGATGTGCTTCCTCGTGGCCGGTGTACTGACCGGGTGCACGCCGGATGAGCGGAAGGACACCGGCTCGACCAGCACGACACCGACCTCGACCGCGCGAAGCACTACCACGTCGATTTCGACGCCTCCCTCGACTCCGCCGCAGACCTCGCCGCCGCCGATCACCCGGCCGCTGGATCCGAGTCGCTACGCCAGCGAGCGCACGGTGTGTGATCTGCTCACCGAAGCCCAGGCCATGGAGCTCGGTCTGCCCAGCCCCGGCGACCCGAGCAGCATCGAAGGCACCTTCCTGTCCTGCCACCGCCGGCACGCGCTCGCCGACCGAGAGGTGAACTACGACCTCTGGCTCGACTCCGACCTGCTGGGTTCCACGTACCGCGGCCTCGAGGAGTACGAGGACTGGGAGCTTCGGGACATCGCGGGGCAGCCGGCCGTGGTGATCGGCGCGGACCCCGCCCGGGCCTGCCGGGTGGACATCGGGCTGGGAAAGCGCGAGGGGATCGAGCTCATGGCCAGTGACGACGACGGGAAGGCCTGTGCGGTGGCGGTGGCGGTGGCCGAGCAGATCGTGCGGAACCTCGCCGGAGATGGCTGACTTTCGGCGGTCTCTTACGTAAGTTGTGCTCACCAGAGGTACGAGGGGGTGCCATGACACGGCCGGGCGCATACGACGACGACCACTTACCGGACCGGTTCCTCGTCGACGGCGTGGCGCCGTCGGTCATCGGGGAGACGGACGGGCCCGACCCAGCAGGCGACGGTGGCTACGACGGTGGCTACGACGGCGGCGGCTACGAGTACGAGGCGCGAACCTACCGCGAGCCGCCGACGTCCCCGATCCCCGCCCAGAAACCGCCGGAGGAGCGCAGGTCCTGGCTGGGCCGCATGTTCGGCCGCTGACAGCCCCAGGTCCGCGCGTCAGTCCTCGACCGTCCAGTTGAGGGTGCGGGACTCCTCGTCCGGTCGCGGGCTCCAGCGCACGGAGGTGACCTCGGTCTGCTCCGGCACCACGTACACCGTGTGCCCACCCGCGGTCTCGCCCGGCGGCACGCCGATCCGGTGCGGCGGCCGCGAGGACAGCGACACCGGCGCCTTCGAGATCGTCTTCCCGTCCGGCGTCACCAGCACCAGGTACAGGTCCGGCAGCGACTGGAACGCCACCGACCCCCGGTTGGTCAGCTCGGTGTGCACGACGACCGAGCGCTCGCCCTCCTGCAGCCGGTAGCCGGCCGCGGTGAACAGGTAGTCGGCCGGGTCGACGACCTCAACCAGCTGGATCGCGAGCCGCTCACCCTCGAGGCCCTCGGTCTGCAGCATCGCGCCGACCTTGCCCTGCCGCACCTCGCCCTCCGGCCGCTCGGCGCGCACGGTCGGCTGGGTGACGTCCTGCGGCGGCTGGTCGCCGCGTGCCCAGGTCGAGGTCTGCGGCGGCCCCCACATGGTCATCGGCGCGTCCGGCTGCGGCGTCGGGAACGGGATGCTCGGCGGTCCGGTCTGCGCGGGGAACGGCGCGCTCGGCGGGCCGGTCCGGGGCTGGTAGCCCATCTGCACCGGACCCGACGGGACCTGGTGCGGACCCGAGGGGACCGAGTGCGGGCCGGACTGAACCGAATGGGGCCCGGACGGCCCGGGCGGCGGGACGGGACCCGGACCTTGGTACGGCATCGGCATCGGCACCGGGCCGGACGGCGGCGCCTGGTACTGGGGTTGCTGCGGGTAGCCGTACGGCGCCGACGGGGCGGCCTGGGCCATCGCGGCGGCGGCCGCGGCACGCAGCCGGGCCGGGTCGCACTCCACGCCCACCAGCAGCGGCAGTCCGATGGCGGACAGCGCGACGAGGCGCGACGCCACCTCCCGCGGGTCCATCCCCATGCGGGCGGCGACCTCGTGTACCGCTGCTCTGCCCATCTCGGCAACGACGCCGAGCAGGCGGGCGTCTACCGGATCCGTCGCGACCACGGATCGCACGCTACCCGGTCGCCGCGATCATCGCGGTGGAGCCGCGCCCATGTGCAGGAAACCCACCGGGTTCCTCGGGCCACGCTGGCAGGATGACAGCCGTGGAGATCATTCACGAAGGCCGCTGGACCCGCGGCGACCGCGCCGCCGACCCCTGGCCGCGGCTGCCGTTCGAGGTGCCGCCGGGCTGCCCCGCGATCGAGGTCGAGCTGGCCGTCGGGGGCGATCCGGCGGTCCCCGGCGCGGTGATCGACCTCGGCTGCGAGGGCGCCGCGGGCTGGCGCGGCTGGTCCGGCGGCGCCCGCACCCGCTACGCGATCACCCCGACCGCCGCCACGCCCGGCTACCTGCCGGGGGAGCCCGAGCCCGGCGTCTGGCACGTGGTCCTCGGCCTGCACCGGCTGCCCGAGTCCGGAGTGGACTACACGGTGACGGTCCGCACCGGCGGCGCACCGCGGGTCGAGCGGGACCGGCCCGCACCGGACGTTCCGGACCGACCGGCACCCCGAGAGCTGCCGGCCGCCACCGGGTCGCGCTGGGTGGCGGTCGACCTGCACGCGCACACGCTGCACTCCGACGGCCTGCTGACTGTTGCCGAGCTCGCCGCCCGCGCGGTCGCGGCGGGGCTGGACGCGCTCGCGGTCACCGACCACAACACCACGAGCCACCACGCCGAGCTCGCCGAGGTCGGCCGGCGCTACGGCATCGCGCTGGTCCCCGGCCAGGAGGTCACCACCGAGCACGGCCATGCCAACGCGTTCGGCGACATCGGCTGGGTCGACTTCCGCGAGCCCGCCGCGAGCTGGGTGCGCACGGTGGCCGAGCGCGGCGGGCTGCTCTCGGTCAACCACCCGCTCGCCGCCGACTGCGCCTGGCGGCACCCGCTGCCGGTCCGCCCGCCGCTCGCCGAGGTCTGGCACTCCAGCTGGGTCGCCCCGACCTGGGGCGGCCCGCTCGCCTGGTGGCAGGCCTGGGGCACCGATGTCACGCCGATCGGCGGCAGCGACTGGCACGCCCCGGACGGCAGCGCGAGCCTCGGCGCGCCGACCACATGGGTCGCCGTCGACGGCGCCGCACACGGGCCCGAGCTGGTCCCCGCGGTGCTCGACGGGCTGCGGACACCGCGGTGCGGCCGGGACGCTCGTGCTGGGTGGCGGCCGGCGCCTCGCCGTCCGGTCCGATCGGGATCGTCTGCCGGCCGGGGAGGGCGGTCACGCGCTGTGCGGGCACGACGGGAGCGTGCTCGCGCTGGCCGGCGCACCCCGGTGATGCCGCGCTGAGCTTGTCAGCGCGCCGTGGGTGATACAAGATTCCGACACATTCGGTCCACGTTTGGTGAGGTCTCCACTTGGAGCGCTCTACCGACGCCCGCTCGACCACGAGAGAGGTGCCGAAGATGCGACGAAAGCTCTTGTTGGCCGGCACGGTTGCCATGACTCCCGCGCTGGCTCTGATGCTGTCCGGCTGCCTCGGCCAGCAGCAGGAGTCCGACGCCGGCAAGAACGCCGACGCGAAGGACGTCACCCTCACGATCACCTCGAACTCGGTCCAGGGCGGCAAGAACGACCTCGGTGCCAAGTGGATCGAGGACTGGGTGATCCCGGAGTTCACCAAGCAGCAGAAGGAGAAGGGCGTCAACGTCACCGTCGAGTTCGACGGCCTGGGCGTGGACGACGCGGACTACAAGGCGAAGATCGCGCTCGACTTCGGCACCGACATCGGCGGGGACGTCGTCGAGATCGACGGCATCTGGCTCGGCGAGTTCGCCCAGGGCGGCCAGGTCCGCCCGCTCGACGACGTGGTCGGCAAGGACGAGGTCGACGCCTGGGACGGCTGGTCGCAGATTCCCGACGCGGTGCAGCGGCTCAGCACCTTCGAGGGCAAGCGGTACGGCATCCCGCAGGGCACCGACGGCCGGGTGCTGTTCTTCAACAAGAAGCTGTTCGCCCAGGCCGGGCTGCCCGCCGACTGGCAGCCGACGAGCTGGGAGGAGATCACCGCGGCGGCGCTGTCGCTCAAGTCCCTGCCCGGGGTCACCCCGATCCAGCTCAACGCCGGCACCGCGATGACCGAGGCGACGACCATGCAGGGCGTGCTGCCGCTGCTCGCCGGTGCCGGCTCGGAGATCTACGCCGACGGCAAGTGGCAGGGCGACACCGACGGGATGAGGTCCGTGCTCGACCTCTACCAGCAGGTCTACAAGGGCGGCCTCGGCGACCCGGTGCTGCAGCAGGAGGCCAAGGGCCGAGACCGCTCGTTCGAGCTGTTCGCCCAGAACAAGATCGGCATCCTGATGGAGAGCGACTACTTCTGGCGCTCGGTGGTCGACCCGGTCGACGGAGTCGCCAAGATGGCCGACCGGGACACCGCGGTGGGCTGGGCCAAGATCCCCGCGATGACACCGGGCTCCGGTGTGGACGGTCAGGACTTCGTCTCGATGTCCGGCGGCGGGATCCGGGTGATCAACCCGAAGACCGAGTACCCGCAGCAGGCCTGGGAGCTCATGCGGTTCATGAGCTCCGCCGAGGCGACCAAGGCCTACCTCGGTGACTCCGCGCAGGTCACCGCGCGCGCGGACGTGAACGAGGAGGTCCTCAAGAGCGACCCGATGCTGAACTTCATCGCCACCGAGGTCCTGCCGATCACCCGGTACCGGCCGGGTCTCGCGGACTACCCGAAGGTGTCCACCGCGCTGCAGCAGGCGACAGCGGACGTGATCGCCGGCAAGAGCGCGGCGGAGGCGGCCGCCGGCTACCAGGGCGCGCTGGTGAAGGCGGTCGGGGAGGACGCGGTCGCCGGTGGTTAGCGCGCCACCGGCGGCGGCCCCCGACGTCGTGCCGCGGCGGGTCCCGGGCAACCGGGACACCGCCGGGCTCGGCGTCGCCCGCGCGGTGGGGTTCGTCTCGCCCGCGCTGCTGCTGATCGGCCTGTTCCTGGTCTTCCCGGCGGTGTGGACGATCTACATCGGGCTCACGAACTACGAGCTCACCGGCACCGCGTCGATCTCGCCCGCGTTCGTCGGCCTCGGCAACTTCATGGAGGCGCTGGACGACGCGCTGTTCGGCAACGCGCTGTGGCTGACGCTGGTGTTCGTCATCGGCTCCGCGGTGCTCGGCCAGAACCTGCTCGGCTTCGTGTTGGCGTGGCTGTTGCGCGGGGCCCGGCCGTGGCTGCGCCGGGTGGTCGAGGGCCTGGTGCTGCTGTCCTGGATCCTGCCCAGCGTCGTCGTCGCGTACCTGTGGATCGCGGTGCTGGACCGCGACGGCGGCACGCTGGGCGCGCTGCTCGGCTCGCCCGGGACCGCGTGGCTCGTCGAGTACCCGATGGCGTCGCTGATCGTGTTCAACACCTGGCGCGGCACGGCGTTCTCGATGATGCTGTACAGCTCCGCGCTGGCCGCGGTGCCGCCCTCTCAGCTGGAGACCGCGCGCACGGTCGGCGCCAGCGGCTGGCAGACCGTGCGCGACGTCGTGTTCCCGCACATCCGCGGGCACGTGCTCACCAACACGCTGCTCATCTCGCTGTGGACGGCCAACGACTTCACGCCGTTCCTGCTCACCGCGGGCGGGCCCAACCACGGGTCGGAGACGCTGCCGGTGTTCATCTACCAGCAGGCGATCTCCTCGGGCCGGCTCGGCTACGCGGCGGCGATCTCGTTCCTGCTGCTGCTCGTCAACCTCGTCGTGGCGATGCTGTACCTGCTGCTGCTGAGGAAGCGCTCATGACTCCCCGGCAGGTGCTGCGCCGGGTCGGCTACGTCGCGTTCATGGCCGTCGTGCTCGCGTTCTTCGCGGTGCCGATGCTGTGGCTCGCGTCGGCGCCGTTCGACTCCGACCCGGGGCTCGGCCTGCAGTGGCCGGACTGGACGCTCGACAACTGGCGGACCACCTTCGAGCACCCGTACGCGCTGGGCTCGCTGGTGAACTCGGTGGTGCTGTGCGTGGTCGCGACAGCCGTGACCACGGTGTTCGCGACGTTGGCCGCCTACGCGCTGTCCCGGGTGCGCATCCCCGGCCGGGACGCGCTGCTGTACCTGCTGCTGCTCCTGTCCAGCGTGGTCACCGGGACCGCGGCGATGGTGCCGATCTTCGTGATGATGTTCCAGCTCGGCCTGATCAACTCGCAGTACGCGACCAGCCTGGTGATCGCCGGCGGGATGCTGCCGGCGGCGATCTTCATCCTCAAGGACTTCATCGACTCGGTGCCGCGGTCCTACGAGGAGTCGGCGCGGGTGTTCGGCGCGTCGCCGACCCAGGTGCTGCGCCACGTCGTGCTGCCGGTGGCCCGGCCGGGGATCGCGACCATCCTCGTGTGGGCGTTCGTGCAGGCGTGGGGCAACTTCCTACTGCCGTTCCTGCTGCTGCGCGACGTCGACGCGCAGCCGGCCGCGGTGCTGCTGCGGACGCTCAAGGACGAGGGCGGGAGCGCGAACCTCAACGTGATCCCGGTGTTCTCGCTGCTGTACGCGGTCCCGGTGGTGGCGCTGTACTTGTTCGTCAGCAAGCGGTACGGGTTCCGCTTCCACGGAGGGATCAAGGCCTGATGGCGGGTGTCGAGCTGACCGATCTGTCCACTGTGTACCCCAACGGGGTGCGTGCGGTGGACTCGCTGGACCTGTCCGTGCGCGACGGCGAGTTCTTCGCGCTGCTCGGCCCGTCCGGCTGCGGCAAGACGACGCTGCTGCGCACGATCGCCGGTCTGGAGCAGGCCTCCGCCGGTGTCGTGTCGATCGGCGGCACGGACGTCACCCGGGTCGAACCCGGCCGCCGGCGGGTGGCGATGGTGTTCCAGGACTACGCGCTGTTCCCGCACATGACGGTGGCGCAGAACATCGCCTACCCGCTGCGGGTCCGCCGGGCCTCGAAGGCCGCCCAGCGGGAGGCCGCCTCCCGGACGTCGGAGGGCCTGGGGCTCGCCGGGTTGCTCGAACGCCGGCCCGGCCAGCTCTCCGGCGGCCAGCAGCAGCGGGTGGCCCTGGCCCGCGCGATCGCGATGGAGGCCGACGTCCTGCTCCTGGACGAGCCACTGTCCAACTTAGACGCCCGGCTGCGCCTGGAGGCACGGACGTTCCTCAAGCGCCTGCAACGTGAGCTGGGCCTGACGACGGTGTTCGTGACCCACGACCAGGCCGAGGCGCTGGCGCTGGCCGACCGGATCGCGGTGATGTCGGAGGGACGGATCCGCCAGCTGGGCAGCCCGAAGGAGGTCTTCCAGCGCCCGGGCGACACCTTCGTGGCGAACTTCATCGGCTCGACCCCGATGAACCTGCTGCCCGGCACGGTGTCCGAGGGCCTGGTCGAGGTGGCCGGCGCCCGCCTGAAACCGCCCCCGGGCCTCGACCTGCCCGACGGCACCCCGGTGACCGCGGGCATCCGCCCCGAGTACCTCCATGCCGCGGCGTCGTCCGCCGACGGTCTCACCGGCACCGTGTCGATCGTGGAGAACATGGGCGTGACGTCGCTGGTGACCATCGAGTGCCCGGACGAGACCCTGGTGGGGCTCACGGTGGCCGAGCAGCACGAGCCGGAGGTCGGCGCGACGGTCACCGCCGTCCCCGAGGCCGGTCGCCTGCTCCTGTACGACGGCGGGACGAGCAGGCTGCTGGGCGAGGCGAAGGTCGACGCCTGACCACGATGTGGGAATTGCCTGGACCCGGCGTGATGTGATGGGCGCATGGACCTGTCCACGGTGATCGCGTTCGCCGTGGCCTGCGTGGTGATCAGCGTCGTGCCCGGCCCCGACATGATGTTCATCGTCGCCAACGGCATCGCGCGCGGCCGGCCGGCCGGCGTGGTGGCCGCGGTCGGCATGTCCACGGGCATCGCCGTCCACACGGTCGCCGCCGCGCTCGGCCTCGGCATGTTGCTGCAGGCGGCCCCGGTCGCCCTCGAGGCGGTTCGCGTCGTCGGCGCCGTGTTCCTGGTGTACCTGGCGATCACCACCCTGCGTGCCGCCAAGGACGTCGCGACCACCGCGCCGCAGCGCTTCGGCACCCGGTCGCTGCGCCACACGTACGTCATGGCGGTGCTCACGAACCTGGCGAACCCGAAGGTCATCCTGTTCTACGTGGCGTTCTTCCCCCAGTTCCGCACCGTCGGCGGCTGGGCGACGCCGGTCCAGTTCCTGGTGATGGGCGCGATCCTGATCGTCACCGGCCTCACCGTGGACGCGACCGTGGGCCTCGCCGCGGGCACGCTGTCCGCGCTGCTGCTGCGCCGCCCGGCGATCCAGCGCTGGCTGAACCGCGTGTCGGCCGCGATCTTCGGCGGCCTGGCCGTCCGCCTGGTCGCCGACCGATAGCCGCCGTGCCCCGAACGCGTCGTTCAGGACGCTCGACGTCCCGAACGACGCGTTCAGGGCATCGGCAGCTCCGGGCGCAGCATCCGGTACAGCACCTCGTCCCGCCAGGCGCCGTCCCGGAAGGAGTACTCGCGGAGCACCGCCTCCCGGGTGAAGCCCGCCTTCTCCAGCGCGCGCTGCTCGGCGATGTTGTCGAGTTCGGTCCCGGCCTGGATCCGGTGCACCGTGCTGTGCGCGAACAGGTACCGGGCCAGCTGCAGCTGCGCCGCCGACCCGTGGCCCTTGCCCCGGTGGGCCGGCCACAGGCTGATGCCGAACTCGAACACGTGCGAGAACTGGCCGGTGCGGATCTTGTTCCACGACACGAACCCGAGCGCGGTCCCGTCCAGCTCGACCATCAGGACGCTGCGGTCCTCGCTCAGCAGCCGGTTCTCCTCGAACCGCTTGCGCCAGACCGTGCCGTCGGTGAACCCACCCCAGTTGAACACGCCGATCGCGTCCGGATCGACGAACATCTCCTCGAGACGGTCCAGGTCCGACTCGGTCACCGGCCGCAGCCGCATGCTAGACCGCCTCCCCGGAATTAACCCTTGTGGTCACCGTGGGTTGATGGCGACCGGTTCGGCGCGTACCGGTGGCTGGGTCGCGTCCCGTTCCCCTTGGGTGCGGTTGGGTGTCATGGCGGAACCGTAGCGGCGCCGGCAGGCCGGGGCGCGCCCTTTTCAGACCAGCTTCGCGTCCAGCGTGATCGTGGTGCCGGCCAGCGCCTGGGACACGGGGCAGTTCTTCTTGGCGTCCTCGGCCGCCGCGGCGAACGCCTCCGCGGTGATGCCCGGGATGCTGGCGCGCACGGTCAGGTGGATGCCGGTGATGCCCTCACCCGGCTGGAACGTGACGTCCGCCTTGGTGTCCACCGTGGTGGGCGGGGTGCCGGCGCCGGCGAGGCCGTGCGAGAGCGCCATCGAGTAGCACGTCGAGTGCGCGGCCGCGATCAGCTCCTCGGGGCTGGTCTTGCCGTTCGCCGCCTCCGCGCGCGACGGCCAGGACACCGGGTAGGACCCGATGCCGGACGAGTCGAGCGACACGGTGCCGGAGCCGTCGAGCAGCGCGCCTTCCCAGTGGGCGTTGGCGGTGCGGGTGGTGGCCATGAATCCTCCTGCGGGGAAGCGCGGGGAAGTACTGACGGACGGGTGGTCAGTCTGCCGCACGACGACCCGCCATGCGCACCTCCGGTGATCCGGTTGCGAGCGACCCTCCAGCGTCGTTCGTTCATATGTTCGATACGATACCGGGGTGAGATCAGACGGGGGAGTCGTCGAGGAGCGCGGGGTGGTCGGGGTCGTCTACCCGCACGCCCACGTCGGCGGTGTGCAGCGGCCGCACCTCGGCGTCGTACCTGCCGAACGCCGGCAGCGCCCACGGCTCGGCGCTCCGCCGGGCCAGCGCGGGCCCCGACAGCCACAGGTGCACGGTGAGCTCGAACGCCAGCCCGCGGCCGAGCAGCAGCTCGCCGTCCAGCACCAGCACCCCGCCGGGCGCCAGCTCCACGTACGAGGCCCGGCTGGCCCGGTCCGTCGCGGCGTTCCACAGCGACGGCAGCGCCCGGCCCGACCCGCCGGGCCCGAGCGGCGCCAGCACCTCGCGGGTCAACCCACCGGTGTCGAGCCAGCCGGTGTAGCGCGCGTCCGGGTCCTCGCGGCCGCGTTCGAACCGCAGCGAGGCCGGCCGCAGGAAGTCCGCGGCCGACACCCGCAGCGCCGGCCGGCCGCGCAGCCGCAGCGCCTCGGCGAGCCGGTCGGCGAGGGTGTCCGGGCGCGCGGGGGGCGCGCCGTCCACCGCCACCCGGGTCCACGTGGCGGCCGGGCGGGCGGCGAGCCGGTCGGCCAGCTCGTCGATCAGCAGGTCGGGGGACACCAGGCGGAACCGCATGCGGTCGATCATGCCAACGGTCCGAGGTTGTCGGTGCCACGCGGTGGAAACCACCCGTGCCCGCGAAGCTCCTCAACACGCCGCCAGGGTGCACACCGACGGCAAAGATCTCGTCGTAGGGTGGTGTCTCGTGGCGGCTGACTCGTTCGTTCATCTCCATGTGCACACCGAGTACTCGATGCTCGACGGCGCCGCCAAGGTCGCGCCGCTGTTCGCCGAGGCCGCCAGGCTGGGCATGCCCGCGGTCGGCATGACCGACCACGGCAACATGTACGGTGCCGACCAGTTCTACCAGGAGTCCCGCAAGGCCGGGATCAAGCCGATCATCGGCATCGAGGCGTACGTCGCGCCGGCGAGCCACTACCACAAGAAGCCCATCTTCTGGGCGAGGCGCGCCAGCTGGACGACAGGGCCACCTTCGAGCTGCTCGGCCGCGGCGACAGCCTCGGCGTGTTCCAGCTCGACGGTGGCGCGATGCGCGACCTGCTGCGGCGCATGCAGCCGACCGGGTTCAACGACATCACCGCCGTGAACGCGCTGTACCGGCCGGGTCCGATGGCGATGAACACGCACAACAACTATGCCGACCGCGAGAACGCGCGGCAGCGGATCACCCCGATCCACCCGGAGCTCGAGGAGTCGCTCAAGGACATCCTGGCCGAGACCTACGGTCTGATCGTCTACCAGGAGCAGATCATGCAGATCGCTCAGAAGGTGGCCGGTTACTCCATGGGTCGGGCCGACGTGCTGCGCAAGGCCATGGGCAAGAAGAAGGCCGACGTGCTGGAGAAGGAGTACGCCGGGTTCGAGGAGGGGATGAAGGGCAACGGCTACTCGCCGGACGCCATCAAGACCTTGTGGGACACCATCCTCCCGTTCGCCGGTTACGCGTTCAACAAGTCGCACGCGGCCGGGTACGCCCTCGTCGGGTACTGGACGGCCTACCTCAAGGCGAACTACCCGGCCGAGTACATGGCCGCGCTGCTGACCTCGGTGGCGGACAACAAGGACAAGTCCGCGGTGTACCTGTCCGAGTGCCGCCGGTCGGGCATCAAGGTGCTGCCGCCGGACGTCAACGAGTCCGGCCTGCGGTTCGCCGCCGTGGGCACCGACATCCGCTTCGGCCTCGGTGCCGTGCGCAACGTCGGCGCCAACGTGGTCGACTCGGTCATCCAGAGCCGGGAGGCCAAGGGCTCCTACGTCTCGTTCACCGACTTCCTCGACAAGTCGGAGCTGGTGTGCTGCGACAAGAGGGTGATCGAGTCGCTGGTCAAGTCCGGCGCGTTCGACTCGCTCGGGCACACCCGCCTGGCCCTCGTCCAGGTGCACGAGGAGGCGGTGGAGGCGGTGGTCAGCCTCGAGCGCCAGGAGGCGATGGGCCAGTTCGACCTCTTCGGCGGCGACGACACCACCCCCGCGCCCAGCGACGCGTCCCCGTTGGCGCACCTGAGGTTCACCGCGGAGGAGTGGCCGCGCAAGCAGTTGCTGGGCTACGAGCGCGAGGTGCTGGGCCTGTACGTCTCGGCCCACCCCCTGGACGGCGCCGAGCGCCTCCTGCGCAAACACGCCCCGAAGCCGATCGCCGAGATCATCGGCGACGCGCCGAAGGAAGGCGAGATCGTGCTGTCCGGCATGATCTCCGGCCTCGAGCGGCGGGTCAACAAGCAGGGCGAAACCCTGGGCCATCTGCACGATCGAGGACCTGGACGCGTCGATCGAGGTGCTGTTCTTCGCCAAGTCCTACTCGGTGCCCCCGTTCGTACTGCTGTGCAACCCGTCGAGGCTGAACGACGACGTGGTGGGGGAACTGAAGAACACCCTCGCCGCGCATCGCGGGGACACCCCGGTGCACCTGAGGTTCGCCCACAAGGAGAACGGCGTCACCCTCGCGCTGGACGACTACCCGATCACGGTGTCGCCCGCGTTCCTCGGTGAGATCAAGGCGATCCCCGGGGTCGCGGTCGACGCCTGACCACAGACCACCCTCTTGTGGTTAGGTGGACGCCGCCTTCACCGGAGCCAGGACGGGGTGTCACATGTGGACCAGGGCAAGGAAGTTCGCCGTATTGGCCGGAGTCGCCCTCATCGGCACGGCGACAGCCGGCCCGACGGCCGCGGCTGAGCATCACGCCGGGCTCCCGCTCGGACCGGGCGACCTGAGCGAGACCCGCACCGTCGAGATGCTCCAGCCGGGTGTCACCCTCACCACGATCATCCGGGGCGAGCCCGACCCGACCCTCGGCTGGACCGTCGAGATCGCCGTCCCCGGCGGGGGCGACAACCCCGATCCCGACGCGCCGCCCACCGCCATCAGCGACCGAGCCCACGCAGACGAGCTCGGCGACGCGCTCGCCGGCGAGGGCTTCACCGCCCGCGTCGAGCAAGTCACCACGCCGCGGGTCGCCGACTTCGCCGGGGGCACGCTCGGCTACCGGGTGCGGATCGGGCTCGACGCCGACAAGGCCGCGGCCGACGCGACCCTCGCCCGGGTCCGGGCCGCCGGCTTCACCGCCTCCACCGTGTTCACCGGCTGGGACGGCGCGCGGACCGATCGCGGGCCCTGGCGGGTCCAGGTCCTCACCATCGACCCGAAGACGTTCCGCGGTGACCTCGTCGGCGACTTCGGGCCGGACATAGAACGCCGGGAGACCACCAGCGCCCTGGCCGCGAGCCAGCGGGCCACCGCGGCCGTCAACGCCGGGTTCTTCGTCCTCGACCCAGCCGCCGGGGCGCCCGGGGACCCCGCCGGGCTCGGGGTGTACGACGGGCAGCTCCTCAGCGAGCCCACCAACGGCCGGCCGGTCTTCGCCTTCGCCGACGACGCGAGGCACGCCGCCGTCGCCCGCTACCGGTGGACCGGTGCGGTCACCGGCCGGCATGCGACGCTGAGGCTCGACGGCATCGACCGCGTCCCGAACCTCATCCGCAACTGCGGCGGCACCCCGGACGACCTGCCCACCAGCCACCCGCTCCACGACACCACCTGCACCGACCCCGACGAGACGGTCCTGTTCACCGAGCACTACGGCGCTCGTACCCCCGCGGGCCCCGGCGTCGAGGCGGTCCTCGACCGGCACGGCCGGGTCACCGAGGTCCGCGAGCCTCGCGGCGGCGCGCTCCCCGTGGGTGGCCGCGCCATCCAGGCCACCGGCACCGACGCCGATGCCCTGCGTGCCATGGCCGGTGACCGGCTCACCGTCACCAGCCGGCTCACCGACGACCGCGGCCGGCCCGCCCGGACCCCGGAGATGGTCGTCAACGGCGGCCCGGAGCTCGTCCGCGACGGCCACCAGCACGCCACCCCCAACGCCGACGGCATGGTCCGACCCGGTGACCCGAGCTTCTACTACGGCTGGGCCGCCAAGCGGAACCCGCGCACCATCGCCGGCATCGACGCCCGCGGCCGGATCCTGCTCGCCACCGTCGACGGCCGCGCGGTCGACAGCCTCGGCCTGTCCATCGCCGAGAGTGCCGCGGTCGCGGACGCCCTCGGCATGGTCGACGCCGTCAACCTCGACGGCGGCGGCTCCACCACGATGGTCGCCGACGGCCAGGTGGTCAACAAGCCGTCCGACGCCGCCGGCGAGCGCCCGGTCGGCGACGCGATCCTGATCCTCCCGGAGTAACCGCCCGAACAGCTGGCTAGCCTGCGGGCGTGGACGTGGACGAGCTGATCGAGCTGGACCGCAAGCACGTCTGGCACCCCTACGGCCCCATGCCCGGCACCGCGGACCCCCTCGTGGTCGACAGCGCCGAGGGGGTCCGGCTCAGGCTCGCGGACGGCCGCGAGCTGGTCGACGGGATGTCGTCGTGGTGGGCGGCCATCCACGGCTACCGGCACCCGGTCCTCGACGAGGCCCTCACCGCGCAGGCCGGCCGGATGAGCCACGTCATGTTCGGCGGGCTCACCCACGAGCCCGCCGTGACGCTGGCGACCACGCTCGTCGAGATCACCCCCGAGCCGCTCCGGCACGTCTTCCTCTGCGACTCCGGCTCGGTGTCGGTCGAGGTCGCGGTGAAGATGTGCCTGCAGTACTGGCGCTCCGCCGGCCGCCCGGACAAGCGCCGGATGATGACCTGGCGCGGCGGCTACCACGGCGACACCTTCCACCCCATGAGCGTCTGCGACCCCGAGGGCGGCATGCACAGCCTGTGGCGCGGCGTCCTGCCGGTCCAGCTGTTCGCGTCGGCGCCACCGAAGGACATGGACCACGACTACGTCCGGCACCTCGCCGAGCTGATCGAGACCCACGCCGACGAGCTGGCCGCGGTGATCGTCGAGCCGGTCGTGCAGGGCGCCGGTGGCATGCGCTTCCACGACCCGCGCTACCTGCACGTCCTCCGCGAGCTCACCCTCGCCAACGACATCCTCCTGATCTTCGACGAGATCGCCACCGGGTTCGGCCGCACCGGGGAGCTGTTCGCCGCCGACCACGCCGGCGTCAGCCCGGACGTCATGTGCGTCGGCAAGGCGCTCACCGGCGGCTACCTCACGATGGCCGCCGCGCTGTGCACGGCCGAGGTCGCCGACGGCATCTCCCGCGGCGCGGTCCCGGTCCTCGCGCACGGCCCGACGTTCATGGGCAACCCGCTGTCCTCGGCCGTCGCCAACGCCTCGATCGACCTCCTGCTGGGCCAGGACTGGCGCGGCACGGTCAAGCGCATCGAGAGCGAGCTGCGCGAGGGACTCGAGCCCGCCGCGGACCTGCCCGGCGTGCGCGACGTCCGGGTCCTCGGCGCCATCGGCGTCGTCCAGCTCGACCACGAGGTGGACCTGGCGGCCGCGACGAGCGCGGCGGTCGAGCACGGCGCCTGGCTGCGGCCGTTCCGCGACCTCATCTACACGATGCCGCCCTATGTCAGCGAGTCCGCGGACCTCGCCACGATCACCGGCGCCGTCCGCGCCGCGGCACGAGCCGGCTGAGCGTCCACACCCGACTATCTACATCGGACCCAAGCGGCACCGCGCCGGCGCCGGTAGGACGTCAGCGCGCCGGCCAGCTCGACGTTCGTCGGCTCGACCAGCACCCGGCCGTCCGGCACCACGAGCACCGGGATGTTGGTGCGCCCGCCGACGATCCGTGCCGCCCGCGAACGCTCGTCGTCGTCGTTGGTGTCGATCATGGTGAACGGCACGTCGTGCCTGGTGAGCCATTCCACCGCACGCCGGCAGTCGGCACACCAGTCGGCCCCGAAGAGCCACACGCACTCCGCCTGCTCGCTGGTCAGCGCCTCGACGGCGGTGCGGCCATCCCCCTCAGCCGTGACGAACACGGCGTAGACCATACCTAGCGGGGCCCGAAAGCGCTTACCGCAAACGGGTGGAAGTTTCATATATCGCCCGACTGTCACAGTATCGGCCCGGTGCCGGCCCGGCACCGATCGCGGGACCACGTGCGATCGGCGCGGATCGGGGGACTAATCTGACGCTCCGTGAGTCTCATGGTGCTCACCGGCACCGGAACCGGAGTCGGCAAGACGGTGGTCACCGCTGCCGTAGCGGCCCTCGCGCTGGCCGGCCGGCGCAGCGTGGCCGTGCTGAAGCCGGCGCAGACCGGGGTCGGCCCCGACGAGCCGGGCGATCTCGACGAGGTCGGCCGGCTGGCCGGCGACGCCGTCACCACCTGGGAGCTCGGCCGGTTCCCCGACCCGCTCGCCCCCAACATCGCCGCGCGCCGCGCCGGGCTGCCCGTGGTGACCCCGTCGCAGGCGGCCGCCGCCGCGGTGGAGCTGTCCCGCGGCCACGACCAGGTGCTCGTCGAGGGCGCGGGTGGCCTGCTCGTGCGGTTCGACGACAACGGCGGCACGCTCGCCGACGTCGCCTGGTCGATCGGCGCCCCGGTCCTGATCGTCGCCGACGCGGGCCTCGGCACGCTCAACTCGACCGCGCTCACCGCGGAGGCACTGCGCCGCCGGGGGATCGAGTGCGCGGGCGTGGTGGTCGGCTCGTGGCCGGCCGAGCCCGACCTGGCCGCCCGCTGCAACCTCGACGACCTCCCGACGGCCGCCGACGCCCCGCTGATCGGCGCCCTCCCGGCGAACGCGGCCGCATTGGACCGGGCCGAGTTCCTTGCCGTCGCCCGCCGCTCGCTGGCCCCCGAACTGGGTGGCGAGTTCGACGCGAACGGGTTCTCCGCCGAGCACGCGGCGTGATGACGGCCGGCTCGAGGGCCGGTAGCGCGTGATGCACATCGCCTCCGACCCGCGGCATCGTGCGGCAGACTGGCTCGGCATGTCCATGATCCAGCGAGGAGGCCACCAGTGACCGCAGCTGCCGAACGGACCAAGGCTGACCACACGCCTGGCGACCCGCTCGCGGTGGCGCGGGAGCAGGTGCTGGAGCGCGGCGAGGGGCTGGGCGAGGCACGGATCCTCGAGATGCTCCGGCTGCCCGAGGACCGAGTCCCCGAGCTGCTCGCGCTCGCCCACGAGGTGCGGATGCGTTGGTGCGGCCCGGAGGTCGAGGTCGAGGGCATCGTCAGCCTCAAGACCGGCGGCTGCCCAGAGGACTGCCACTTCTGCTCGCAGTCCGGCCGGTTCCCCTCGCCGGTGCGCTCGGCGTGGCTCGACATCCCCGGCCTGGTCAAGGCCGCCCGCGAGACCGCGGCGACCGGCGCCAGCGAGTTCTGCGTCGTCGCGGCCGTGCGCGGGCCGGACAAGCGGCTGATGTCCCAGGTCCGCGACGGCGTCAAGGCGATCCGCGAGGACGGCAACGACATCCAGATCGCCTGCTCGCTCGGCATGCTCACCCAGGCCCAGGTCGACGAGCTCGTCGAGATGGGCGTGCACCGCTACAACCACAACCTCGAGACCGCCCGGTCGCACTTCCCGAGCGTGGTCACCACCCACTCGTGGGAGGAGCGCTGGGAGACGCTGCGGATGGTCGGCGAAGCCGGCATGGAGGTCTGCTGCGGCGGCATCATCGGCATGGGGGAGACCGTGGAGCAGCGCGCCGAGTTCGCCGCGCAGCTCGGTGCGCTGAACCCGGACGAGGTGCCGATGAACTTCCTCATCCCGCAGCCCGGCACCCCGTACGAGAGCTACGAGATCGTCGACGGCAAGGACGCGCTGCGCACCATCGGCGCTTTCCGGCTCGCGCTGCCGCGCACGATCCTGCGCTTCGCCGGCGGCCGCGAGCTGACCCTCGGCGACCTCGGCGCGGAGCAGGGCATGCTGGGCGGCATCAACGCGATCATCGTCGGCAACTACCTGACCAACCTCGGCCGCCCGGCCCAGCAGGACCTCGACATGCTGGCCGACCTGAAGATGCCGGTCAAGGCATTGAGCGGCTCGCTGTGAGTTTCTGCGTGCACTGCGGGAAGCCGCCGGGCGAGGGCGACCACACCCGGTGCGCGGGCCCGACCGCGGCGCTCGAACCGGCACGGTTCTGTCCCGACTGCGCGCGCCGGATGGTCGTTCAGGTGACCCCGTCCGGGTGGTCCGCGCGCTGCAGCCGGCACGGAGAAGTCCGCCTCCCCGGAATTTGAAGTGTTGGTTGCGTCCCGGCGGATGGTGCGGACCTGTGGTGGTTGGTGGCTGGGTGCCGTCACGGTCCCCTGGGCGCTCGACCGCCTCCCCGGAATTCAAAGTGTTGGTTGCGTCCCAGCGGATGGTGCGGACCTCCGGTGGTTTGTGGCTGGGTGCCGTCACGGTCCCCTGAGGTTGCGTTGGTCGGGCGCGAGGCTGTACCGCCACGTCAATCCGTGCGCGATGATCCATGGGACATGCCCTAGTCTCGTCACGGACAGTTCGGGTGCGGGAGCGGAGGCAGGCGTGGCGGAACGACCGGTGCAGGGCGCCGCACCTCCCCACGCCGAACCCGCCGCGGCCAACGGCGCGGTCCCACCGGCTGGCTACCCCGCGTACTTCTCGTTCCCGTGGCGTCCGGAGCGGCCCAAGGTCGTGATCAAGGCCGACCTGCTGCCCGCGGTGAGCGTGCTGTCCACCGTGTCGCTGCTCGGCCTCGCGGTCGGCTGGCTGTGGTCGATGCTCGCGCCGGCGCAGCGGATGATCATCGGCCAGGACGGCAAGCCGGTCGTGCTGGCGGCGGTCACCGGCACCCAGGCGGAGAGCTTCCACCGCTTCGACGACCTCGTCGTGTTCACCCTCCTGGGGCTGGGCGCGGGTCTGTTCACCGGCCTCGCCGTGTGGTTCCTGCGCGAGCGCCGCGGCCCGGTGATCATGATCGCCGCCGTGCTGGGCTCGACCCTCGGCGGCTGGCTCGCCGTGCAGGTGGGCGTCGCGTGGGCCGAGGGCCGCTACCCGGTGAGCGGCGACGTCAAGGTCTTGGACGTCATCCTCAAGGCGCCGCAGCTGGAGTCCGGCTGGATCCTGCTGGCCTGGCCGCTGACCACGGCACTGGCCTACGGCGTGATGGCCGCATGGAACAGCATGGACGACCTCGGCCGCAGGCTCGGCTGAGGCTCAGTTCTTGCTCGCGTGCCTGCGGAGCACCGCGGGCGGCGCGGGCACCGCGCGCAGGGCCGCCACGATCCCCGCCTCCCGGTTGAGCATCCGACCCACCAGCCGCAGCCGGTGCAGCGGCCGGGTCTCCTCCAGTAATCGCTGACGGTCCTCCTGCGGCAGCAGGCAGTCGGTGGCCAGCAGGTGCGACAGCTGCTCGATCTCCGCGTCCTCGGCCGGCTCTGTCCAGTCCCCCTGCTGCCACGCGGCCTGGCAGTACCGCCGGTACGCCGCCCGCGCCGCACCGGCCAGCGACCCGATCGTGTCGGACACGTCGCGCTGGCCCGGGATCACCGCGGGGGTGTCCGGCACCCACTCGATCGCGCCGAGCAGGTACGGCGCGCTGGAGGAGTCCACCGCCAGCAGCCGGAACCGCTGGTCGCCGAAGCTGACGATGTCGAACCGGCCGTCCGGCAACCGCTTGGCCTGGCGCAGCACCGCCGCGCAGCCGACCGCCTGCAGCTGGTCGCAGGACGTCACCTCGGCCTCGTGCGACGGCACCAGCGCGATCACCCCGAACCGCTTGTGCGGCAACGTCCCCGTGATCAGGTCGACGGTGAGCTGGCGGTAGCGCGGTTCGAAGATGTGCAGTGGCAGGGGAGTGCCCGGCAGCAACACCGTCTGCAGCGGGAAGAGCGGAATCGTCTCGGGCACCGCCTAAACCTACGACGCGCTGCCGCTGCGCGCTCGGTTCGGTGGCCGGAGCACCGCGAACGGGTCGGTCACCTCCATGTTCCGCTCGGCGAACCGGAACAGCGCCGCGGGCCGCCCGCCCGCCCGTCCTGGCGCCGCCGTCTCGCCGGTCGGCTCGAGCAGCCCGCGCCGCGCGAGCACCCGCTGCAGGTTGGTCGCGGACACCTTGTAGCCCAGCGCGGCGGAGTACAGCTCACGCAGCGCGGAGATCGTGAACGTCGGCGGCGCCAGCGCGAACCCGATGTTGGTGTAGGACAGTTTCGCGCGCAGCCGGGTGCGCGCTCGGCGCACGATCGACTCGTGGTCGAAGGCGGTGTCCGGCAGTGCCTCGACCGGGTGCCAGCGGGTGTCCCGCGGCAGCCCGGGGTCGTTGTCCGACGGGACCAGGCCGAGGAACGCGGTGGCCACCACGCGCTCGCCGGGCACCCGGTTCGGCGCGCTGAACACCGCGAGCTGCTCGACGTGCGCGAGCTGCTGGACGTCGACCTTCTCCGCCAGCTGCCGCTTGATCGACGTCTCCACGTCCTCGGTCGGGCCGAGCCGTCCGCCGGGCAGTGACCACCGGTGCGCATGCGGATCCAGCGCGCGTTGCCAGAGCAGGACCTGGAGTGACCCTGCTCGCACTTGGAGCACCGCGGCCAGGACTTCATGGGCTTCCGGTCGGGAAGCGGTGGTAGCATCGACCATGTTTTCGATCCTAAGGCGAAAACCTCTGGATGGGAAATCGGCAAGGGTGCTGACCCGAGGGAGGATGACATGGCCGCCACCATCGCGAGCGAGCGGACCGACGACATGACGCCGTACGGCGGCGTCGAACCGGACGCGGCGTGGTGCGACGAGGTGCGCCGGCTGGCCCGGGAGCGCGACGCGGTGCTGCTCGCGCACAACTACCAGCTGCCGGCGATCCAGGACATCGCCGACCACACCGGCGACTCCCTCGCGCTGAGCCGGATCGCGGCGGAGAGCAGCGCGTCGACGATCGTGTTCTGCGGCGTGCACTTCATGGCCGAGACGGCCAAGATCCTCAGCCCGCACAAGACGGTGCTGATCCCGGACGCGCGGGCCGGCTGCTCGCTGGCCGACTCCATCGACGCCGCCCAGCTGCGCGCGTGGAAGGCCGAGCACCCGGGCGCGGTCGTCGTGTCCTATGTGAACACCACGGCCGAGGTGAAGGCCGAGACCGACGTCTGCTGCACATCGTCCAACGCGGTCGACGTGGTGCGGTCCATCCCGGCCGACCGCGAGGTGCTGTTCCTGCCCGACCAGTTCCTCGGCGCGCACGTGCGGCGCGAGACCGGCCGGGACAACCTGCACGTGTGGGCGGGCGAGTGCCACGTGCACGCCGGCATCAACGGGCCAGAGCTCGCTGCGCGCGCGGCCGCCAACCCCGACGCCGACCTGTTCGTGCACCCGGAGTGCGGCTGCGCGACATCCGCGCTGTACCTGGCGGGGGAGGGCGTGGTGCCCAAGTCGCAGGTCAAGATCCTCTCGACCGGCGCCATGGTGACCGAGGCCCGCGCCACGAAGGCGCGGTCGGTGCTCGTCGCGACCGAGATCGGCATGCTGCACCAGCTGCGCAGGGCCGCGCCGGAGATCGACTTCCGGGCGGTGAACGAGCGGGCGTCGTGCCGCTACATGAAGATGATCACCCCGGCCGCGCTGCTCCGGTCGCTGCGCGAGGGCAAGGACGAGGTACGCGTCGACCCGATGATCGCCGAGCGGGCCCGCGGCGCGGTGCGCCGGATGATCGAGATCGGCAAGTCTGGAGACGCGGAGTGACCTCCCCCTGCTGGAAGGCGCACGCCGACCTGGTGGTCGTCGGCACCGGCGTCGCCGGGCTCACCGCCGCGCTGCGGGCCCGGGAGCTCGGCCTGCGGGTGCTGGTGGTCACCAAGGAGGCGGCCGAGGGCGGCAACACGCGCTGGGCGCAGGGCGGGGTCGCGGTCGTCCTCGGTGACGACTCGGCCGACTCCGTCGACCGGCACGTCGCGGACACGCTGGCGGCCGGCGGCGGGCTGTGTGACGCCGACACGGCGGCGCGGATCATCGGCGACGGGCCGGCCGCGGTGGCCCGGCTGAGGTCCCGTGGCGCGGTGTTCGACATGGGCGACGCTGGCCGGCTGGCACGGACCCGGGAGGGCGGGCACACCGCGTTCCGGGTGGTGCACGCCGGCGGCGACGCGACCGGCGCCGAGGTGGAGCGGGCGCTGCTGGCGGCGTCGCGCGACGGTCGGGTGCCGATGCTGGAGCACCATGTCGCGGTCGACACGTTGCGCACGCCGGCCGGCGAGGTGGCGGGCCTGCTGGTACTGGACGCGTCCGGTGTGCCGGGCGTGCTGACCGCGCCGGCCGTGCTGCTGGCCACCGGTGGGCTGGGGCAGCTGTACCAGGCGACCACCAACCCGTCGGTGGCGACGGCGGACGGGGTGGCGATCGCGCTGCGGTCCGGAGCGCCGGTGGCGGACCTGGAGTTCGTCCAGTTCCACCCGACCGTCCTCTACACCGGCGAGGGTGCCCGGGGCCGCTGCCCGCTGGTCACCGAGGCGGTGCGCGGCGAGGGCGCGGTGCTGGTGGACTCGCGTGGCCTGCGGGTGATGGCCGGCGTGCACCCGCTGGGCGACCTGGCGCCGCGGGACGTGGTGTCGGCGGCGATCACCCGGCGGCTCGCGGAGTTGGGCGAGGACCACGTGTTCCTGGACGCGACACACCTGGACCGCCCGACGTTCCGCCGCCGGTTCCCGACGGTGCTGGCGGCGTGCCTCGCGGCCGGCGTCGACCCGTCCGCGGCGCCGATCCCGGTGTCGCCCGCGGCGCACTTCTCCTGCGGCGGTGTGGTGTCCACTGTGGATGGCCGGACGCCGGTCCGCGGGCTGTACGCGGCGGGCGAGGTGGCCAGGACGGGCCTGCACGGTGCCAACCGGCTGGCGTCCAACAGCCTGCTCGAGGGCCTGGTGGTCGGTACCCGCGCGGCCGAGGCGGTGGCGGCGGACCTGGCGCTTGGTGTGCTGGCCGAGCCGCGGCTGGCCGCGTGCCAGCCGGTGCCGACGGTGCCGGTGGCCGACCGGGACACGCTGCAGCGAGTGATGAGCCGCTACGCCGCCATCGGCCGCGACGGCGAGGGTCTCGCGGTGGTCGGCTCGGTGCTCGACGTGTCCGCTGTGGACCGTCCACTCGAGACCCGAGCGCTGGTCGAGGACGCCGCGCTGACGCTCACCGCCCGCGCGCTGATCGCCGCGGCCGCCGCCCGGACCGAGTCTCGTGGCTGCCACGTGCGGGACGACTTCCCCGCCGTGGACCCGGACTGGGCGCACGGCCTGACGATCCGCCTGACCCCGTCCGGCCAGCCGATGCTGGACCGTCCGGCGCTGCTGGCGAGAGGTGCCGCATGACCGCCGACGTACTCTTCGCCGCGGAGGCGGGATTATGGACCGCCGACGCACTCTGCTCCGCGGAGGCGGAGTCATGACAGACCTGGACATGACCGACGTGCGCCGGGTGGTCGCCGTGGCGCTCGAGGAGGACCTGCGCTACGGGCCCGACGCGACGACGGCCGCCACCGTCCCGGCCGACGCCGTGGCGACCGCGGAGCTGACGCCACGGGCGTTCGGCACGCTGGCCGGCGTGCCGGTGGCGTTGGCGGTGTTCGAGTCGGTGCTGGCGTCCTCCTTCGAGGTCGTGGCGCAGCGCAAGGACGGCGAACGGGTGCGTCCTGGCGAGCCGGCCCTGGTGCTGCGCGGCCCGGTCCGCGGCCTGCTGACCGCCGAGCGGACGGCGCTGAACCTGCTGTGCCACCTGTCCGGCGTGGCGACGGCGACCGCGGCGTGGGTGGACGCGATAGCCGGTACGGGGGCCGTGGTCCGCGACTCCCGCAAGACCCTGCCGGGCCTGCGCCTGCTGGAGAAGTACGCGGTCCGCCGCGGCGGCGGCGAGAACCACCGCCTGGGCCTCGGCGACGCCGTGCTGATCAAGGACAACCACGTCCACGCGGCCGGCTCGGTGACCGCCGCGCTGCGCGCCGCCCGCACCCACGCGCCTGCGTTGCCCTGCGAGGTGGAGGTCGACACCCTCGACCAGCTGGACGAGGCTCTCGCCGAGAACGCCGAGCTGGTCCTGCTGGACAACTTCACCCCCGAGGCCTGCGCGGAGGCGGTCCGCCGCGTGGCCGACCGAGGCGCGACGACGAAGCTGGAGGTCTCCGGCGGCCTGACCCTGCCCGACGCCCGCGGCTACGCGGAGACGGGCGTGCACTACCTGGCCGTGGGCGCCCTGACCCACTCGGCCCCGGCCCTCGACCTGGGCATGGACCTCCGCTGACGCGCACGATCCGCAGCGTGGCCGACGAGCACCACGACAGCGCCGATGAGCAGGGGGTTCACCGGACGAGCCCACGGCGGATGGCTCCGCGCCCACCAGCACGCGACTTTCGGTCTTCTCGGCGGCGACCGCGGCACGGTCGCCGAGCGCGCAGTCCGGCCGCGGCCACCCGCGCTCGCCGGTCAGCCATGAGTGGGCGATCACCTGGCCGATGCCGACCAGGCCCACCGCCAGCAGCGCGGCCCGGTCCTGGCCGAGGCCGGCATCGGCGGTGATCGTGGCGGCGATGGCACGGGCGATCGCGCCGGCGCCTCGCTCGATCACCGCCGCCGCGGGCGGCTACTCGGAGATCGCGCGGAGGTCGGCCAGGCCGCGCATGAGGTGCGCGCCGGCCGGGACGCTGGTCGGGTCCAGCATCCATTGCATGGCCAGGCCGTCGCACACCGCCACCACCCAGCTGGCGACCGCCGTGCAGCGGGGGTCATCGGGCGGCACGTCGTCGCCGAGGGCGGCGGCCACCAGGGACGCGACCCGGCGGCGGGTGGTCGCGTACATCTCCGCCAGCTGGGTGCGGAGCTGCGGGTCGCGGTCGGCCTGGGCCAGTGCCTCCACAAAGGACACCAGCAGCGCCCGGCGGCCCGACAGCGAGTCGAGGTGGGCCGCCCACGTCAGGTGCGCGCGCTCGATCGGGGACGTGTCCGGGTCGGCCATCGCGATCGTGGCGAGCTGGGTGGTCCACTCCTCGAACACCACGCCCAGCGCCGCGTTCAGCAGGCCCGCCTTCGAGCCGAAGTGGTAGCCGATCGAGGCCAGGTTCGTGCCTGACGCCGCGACCAGGTCGCGCGCCGTGATGTGCGCGTATCCCTTGTCCTCCAGCAGCTGGCGCGCCGCCGCGAGCAGCTGTTCCCGATGGCCCACGCGCTGACGGTACCTTGTGCCCCCATCTATACGGGCGTATAAAAAGGTCATGGCGACGCTCGAGGTCGACGAACGGACCCTGCCCCCGGGATCCCACCTGCCGTCGGTGATCCAGACGCTCCTGTTCCTCGTCGCCCGGCGGCAGATGCACATCCACATGCAGCGACGCTTCGGCGACGTGTTCACCACCCGCATCGCCGGCCGCCGTCTGGTCGTCACGCTCGGCCGGCCCGAGCACATCCGCGAGGTCTTCGCCGGCTCGCCGACGATCTTCCACGCCGGCGAGGGCAACGCCATGCTCGCGCCGGTCATGGGCAAGCACTCGGTCCTGGTCACCGACGAAGACGTGCACCTGCGTTCCCGCAAGCTCCTCATGCCCGCCTTCAACGGCGCGGCCCTGCGCGGCTACGGCGACCTCATGGCCGAGCTCGCCACCGCCGACGCCGAGAAGTGGCCCACCGGCCGGCCGTTCTCGGTCCACCCGCGGATGAACGCGGTCACCCTCGAGATCATCCTGCGGGTCGTGTTCGGCCTCACCGACGGCGACCGGCTCAGTGTGCTGCGCCCGCGCCTGCGCAAGGTCTCCGACATCGGCCCGCTCACCGTCCTGGGCTGGAGCTACGCGAACCTCACCCGGTACGGCCCGTGGCGGCGCAACCGCGAGAACCTGGAGTCGGTCAACGAACTGCTCTACGCCGAGATCGCGGACCGCCGCGAGGCCGGCGACCTGGCCGACCGCGGCGACGTGCTGTCCCGCCTGCTCACCGCGGGCGGCGGCGACCTCTCCGACGAAGAGGTCCGCGACCAGATGATCACCCTGCTGCTCGCCGGCCACGAGACCACCGCGACCGCGCTCGCCTGGTCCTTCCACGAGCTCGCCCGCCGCCCCGACGTCCAGCGCCGCGCCCAGGAGGCCGCCGACGCCGGCGACGAGGACTACCTGCAGGCCGTCGCCAAGGAGGCGATGCGGCGCCGCCCGGTGATCCAGAACGTGGCCCGCATGCTCACCGAGCCCACCGACGTCGCCGGCTACCGCCTGCCCACGGGCACGGTCGTCGCCCCGAGCATCAACCTCGTCCACAAGGACCCGGCCCTGCACGCGGAGCCGAAGGACTTCCGCCCGGAGCGCTTCCTCGGCAAGCAGCCCGAGGCCGGCACGTGGATCCCCTTCGGCGGTGGTGTGCGGCGCTGCCTCGGCGCGGGCTTCTCCTTGCAGGAGGCCGCGGCGGTCCTCCGCGCGGTCCTGTCCCGCTGCGACATCCGCCCGGAACGTGCGAAGCCGGAGTTCCCGAAGCCCCGCAACATCACCCTGGTCCCGTCCCGCGGCGGCCGGATCATCGCGACCCCGCGCCGGCGCTAGTGTGCTGAGTTGGAAGTTCGCGTCGTAAGTGTTTGGGTGCGGTAGTTGGCCAGGTTGTCGAGGATCTCGTCGGCGGTTTTGGTCCATACGAAGGGTTTCGGGTCGTCGTCCCAGGCTTCGTTCCAGGTTTCGACGTCGGTTTCGAGTTCTGTGACGCTGCGGTGGGCTGATCGGCGGAGTGTGCGGTTGGTCCAGTTCGCCGAACCAGCGTTCGACCAGGTTCAACCAGGAACCGCTGGTGGGGGTGAAGTGCAGCGTGAAGCGGGGGTGGGTGGCTAGCCATTTCGTGATCGCCGGGGTGTTGTGGGTGGCGTAGTTGTCGCAGATCAGGTGCAGGTCCAGTTCGACGGGGGTGTTGCGGTCGATGGTCTTGAGGAACCGCAGGAACTCGTGGTGGCGGTGCCTGCGTTGGTGCTGGCCGGTGACGTTGCCGGTGGCCTTGCCGGTGGCGATGTCCAGGGCGGCGAACAGGCTGGTGGTGCCGTAGCGGAGGTAGTCGTGGGTTTGCCGGCCGGTGTGCCGGGCATCGTCGGCAGCATCGGTGCGGTGCGGTCCAGCGCCTGCATCTGCGATTTCTCGTCCACGCACAGCACCAGTGCCTTGTCCGGCGGGGCGAGATAGAGACCGACGACGTCGCGCACCTTCTCGATGAACTGTGGATCCGTGGACAGCTTCCAGGTGTCCACCAGGTGCGGCTTGAGGCCGAACGCACGCCAGATCCGGGAAATCGTGGTTTGTGACATGCCCGTGGCCCTGGCCATGCCCCGGGTAGACCAGTGCGTGTCACCTGTGGCGGGCTTTTCTTCCAGCGTCTTCACGATCACCTCCTCGACCTGCTCGTCGGTGACCGTCCGCGGAGCACCCGACCGCGGCTCATCCGACAACCCCCGCAGGGGGTCACGCACGAACCGACCCCGCCACGTCGCCACCGTCTGCGGCCGCGTCCCCATCGCCGCCGCCACATCCTGGTTGCTCGCCCCTCCGCGCAGGACAGCACAATCCTCGCCCGAAAAGCCAACGCCTGCGCCGTAGTCCGACGACGTGACCACTCAATTCGCCGGCCCAGCTTCCTGCTGGCGGCGTTGCCGGTCCGCCCGAGTACAGCCCGGTACGAGGGCGAACCGGCGCCGCCCCGGCGGAATGCCCGCAGGTTGGAGTTGGTGTGTGGGAAGTACATCAGCGTGCCGTCGACCGCGCTTGGGCTTGGCCGGTCTCGGCCGGCGCGGCATCGGCCCTACCGGTGTTGCGCTCATGGGTGGGTGCCGACTCGATGGGGTGAAACCGTTGCCACGCAACGGAAACTGCTCTCGACCTCCGGTAGAATCAACCACATGTACGAACCGATTGTGGAGCTTCCCGAGGGCGTGTCCCCGGAGGCTGTGCCGTTGGCGACGGCGTTCGGGCTGGCGCGGGTGTCCTGGCAGGCCGAGGGACGCATGCTGGAGCAACTCGCCCTGTTCGCGGCGGCCAGTGGCAGTGAGTTCGACGCGCTGGAGGTCGCCGCGTTGTTTCGGATCTC